>JAKJFV010000141.1 GCA_022704725.1 Spirochaetota bacterium | reverse complement strand
TCTTTTTTCTGCAAGTTCTCTTTCCAGGATGGGCAGCATCGCCAGCCCTCCGCCGAAGGTCACCGTACCTATTTTTACAAAAACGGCAAACATCGATAAAAGCTCCCTCATATATCTTTTACCTGATAATTTCATGACCTCGATTATAGTATGCTGTTGTTTTTTGGGCAACAGAGATAAATACAACCAGCCTTCTACCGGTTGAACCTGCATTGTCCAATATGATATACTTTTAAATAATACTGTCCTAAGAGGACAGGCGTAAATTATACAAAGTACGGCCGCGGGCCTGTAATTTGTTCAGATTTTTTTTGAGGTACACAATAATGGCAAAATATCCTTTTGAAACAATTGAGCCTAAATGGCAATCTTTTTGGGAAAAAAACAAAACTTTTAAGGTAATAGAAGATCCTTCATTTCCTAAGGAAAAAAGACGGTATGTCCTCGATATGTTTCCCTACCCTTCAGCACAGGGACTCCATGTAGGGCACCCGGAAGGCTATACTGCAACAGATATTTACTGCCGCTACCTTCGTATGAACGGATACAACGTTCTTCATCCAATGGGCTATGATGCTTTCGGTCTTCCTGCAGAAAATTATGCAATAAAAACAGGAACGCATCCGAGCACAACAACAAATGCAAACATTGAACACTTTACACAGCAGATAAAGTCTTTCGGATTCTCATATGACTGGGACCGCTGCGTTTCCACCTGCACTCCCGACTACTACCGCTGGACTCAATGGATATTTTTACAGCTTTATAAACGAGGCTTGGCATATGAGGCAGAAACACCGATTAACTGGTGTCCAAGCTGTTTAACAGGACTTGCTAACGAAGAAGTTAAAGACGGCAGATGCGACCGCTGCGGTGAAACTGTATCAAGAAAAACTATACGCCAGTGGATCTTAAGAATTACCGCTTATGCCGACCGCCTGCTCGAAGATCTTGAGGGCTTACAATGGAGCGAATCGGTTAAGCTGATGCAGAAAAACTGGATTGGTAAAAGCGAGGGAGCCGAAGTCTCTTTCCCGATTGCAGATAAAGACGGAAAACCGTCAAATGAAAGTCTCCTCATTTACACAACTCGTGCAGACACCCTTTTCGGGGCGACCTATATGGTAATTGCACCGGAACACCCCATGGTAAAAAGTCTAACTTCAGACTCTCAGAAAAAGGCTGTAGAAGACTATATTGAACAAGCTGCAAAAAAAAGCGATTTGGAAAGAACAGATCTTGCTAAAGATAAAACAGGTGTTTTTACCGGTTCATATGCGGTCAATCCTGTAAACGGAAAAAGCATTCCAATATGGATATCTGATTATATTCTTATTTCTTATGGAACAGGGGCAATTATGGCTGTTCCTGCTCATGACGACCGAGACTGGGCTTTTGCTAAAAAATTTGATCTTCCGATCATAAAAGTTGTTGCCTCAAAGGATGAAGTTGAGAGTCTTGGAGGATGCACAGTATTGAAACAGGCAGCTCAAGACCCGGCTTCTTATGCAGAATTAATAAAAAAATTCCCTGCTATTTTTACCGAACTGTGTGAATGCACAACTGCCGACGGCTATACCATTAACAGCGGTACTTTTACCGGATTGGAAACAGAACAAACTATTCCTTCAATTATTTCATGGCTTACAGAAAAAGGAATCGGTAAAAAAGCGGTAAATTATAAGCTTAGAGACTGGGTTTTCAGCCGGCAGCGTTACTGGGGAGAGCCTATACCCTTAGTTCACTGCAAAAAATGCGGCTGTGTTCCGCTTGAAGAAAAAGATCTGCCCCTTGAATTGCCGAATGTAAAAACGTATCAGCCGACGGGAACAGGAGAAAGCCCGCTTGCAGGCATAGATGATTGGGTTAACTGTACCTGCCCCGTCTGCGGCGGAAGCGCCAAACGCGAGACAAATACCATGCCCCAGTGGGCAGGTTCGTGCTGGTACTATTTGCGATATTTAGATCCTGCAAATACAGAAGAATTTGCATCCCAAAAATCTATTAGTTACTGGATGCCGGTCGATCTGTATGTTGGAGGGGCTGAGCATGCTGTTCTGCACCTGTTATATGCACGGTTCTGGCACAAGGTTCTCTATGATTTAGGCGTAGTAAATACAATAGAACCCTTCCAGCGTTTGGTAAATCAGGGAATGATAACCTCTTATGCTTTCCAAAGAAAGAATAAGACTCTTGTACCTACAGACGACGTTACAGAAAAAGAAAACGGTATTTTCATTGATAACGAAACTGGCGAAGAACTAGAGCGTGTTGTAGCAAAGATGTCAAAATCGTTAAAGAATGTTGTAAACCCTGATGATGTGATTAAAGAGTTCGGTGCAGATTCTGTGCGTATGTATGAAATGTTTATGGGACCTCTTGAAGTTTCAAAACCCTGGAGTACACAAGGGCTCATCGGCGTAAATAGATTTCTTGAACGAATCTGGGCAGTAAGCGAAAAACCGCTTGATGACCGCAGCCTGAATGACGAAACCCTTACAGACATACGAAAACTGCTTCATAAGACTATCAAAAAGGTAAGCGAAGATACTGCAAACCTTAATTTTAACACTGCCATCAGTCAAATGATGATTTTTATTAACGATGTTACAAAAATGGACAGCATTCCGCGCTCTTTATGGACAGATTTTGTTAAGCTCGTCTCAGTGTATGCACCTCACATGGGGGAAGAACTATGGGAAAAGCTTGGGCATAAAAAAACCATCAGCTATGAAGTATGGCCTTCGTTTAATGAAGAATACTGCATAGATAACCAGTGTACGATTGTTGTACAAGTTAATGGTAAAATTAGAGATAAATTTGAAACTCCTATGAATTCTCCTACCTCAATTATAGAAAAAGCAGCCCTTGAAACCGAGGGTGCTAAAAAATTTATTGACGGAAAACAGATTGTAAAGGTAATTGCAGTACCGAACAAATTGGTAAACATTGTAGTAAAATAGGACTGCAGAATCCAATATTTACTCCGATTATCGGCAACCCTGAATTAGTTTCAGGGTTGTTTTTTTATTTAGCAGGCTGCCTTATTCAAGGCTAATTAGTGAAATTGATTCTTGAGATGCAGCATCGAATAAACCCTTACTGCTAATTTTTAAAACGGGCATTGCAGTATAGGCAAGGTTCGACAATGTTGTTATAGGTTTTGATAAGGGGCACCCGAATACAGCTAGTGTATTTTTTAGTTTTTGAATTTTTTCAATCACCGTTTCGGCACATTCTAAAGACATTATTCCGGCAAGCGGAAGAGCCAATTCTGCAATGATTTGCCCATCCTGTATGAAAACTATTCCTCCCTGTAATGCAATTACACGGTTCACAGCATTGACAATATCAGAATCGTAAACACCAAAGGCTATAATATGATGTTCATCATGAGAGACCGACATCGCAATGGCGCCTTCCTTCAAGTTAAATCCCTGAACAAAAGCAGCTTGAGGATTAAAGGTGCCGTAGCGTGAATAATAGACAAGCTTAAGGCAGTCAATTTCCGGCATGCTGCTTAAATAGCCTCCGTAAGAAGTCATCATTATTTTTTTGTGCATGGTACTTGCTTCGCCGTCATAACAGCATATTGTATGGACTTTTACAGTTTTCTTTGGAGATCGAATTAATAAACTGTCCGGATGAACAGGTTTTGTGCAAAAATCATTCACTGCGGTCAAAGAATCTTTAAATTGAGCAGGGAAACGGGAGGGTTCTTCGTGTGAGTAAATACACTTTCCCTTAATGTATACATGCAATAAAGAAAAATCTTCCAGATTATTGACAACTATAAAATCTGCAGAATCCCCTTCTCTTAATAAACCCGCAGGCATCCCGTAATGCAGTACCGGATTAAGACTTGCGCAGCGCAGTACAGAAAATAAGTCTGCCCCATTTTTTACCGCCCGTACAACAGCATTTCTTATGTATCCCTTCGTCATTGTGAAACATGATTCAGTCTCTGAACACAGCATGATTGAATCTTCAAATTCATTTATTAAAGGTATATAGTCCGTTATGCTGTCTCCGCATGAATTAAGCATAAGCTGAACCTTACAACCCAAAGAAAGCTTTTCTGCCGCATCTTCATAACTTATACAGCGGTGATCAGTGCTAATTCCAGCAGAATAATATTTAACAAGGTTATTCTTTGATAATCCGGGTGCACAGCCGTCAACAGGCTTCTTATATTGTTCGGCATATTTTATTTTGAGCAGTTCCTTCTCATCCTCAATCAATACACCAGGAAAATCATTTATCTCTCCCAGATGACTTATATCAGCTCGAGCTAATAATTTTTCAATATCTGATAAGGTATACCGGCCTTCAACCTCTTCGGAGGGCGCCCCGGTGGAAAAATAAAAGGGAAGATCTTCGCAGTTTTTTTTTAGTAAATCAAAGCCTTTAATACCCAATACATGCACTATCTCATGAAAATCGGTAACAGCTCCAATAGTTCCCTGTGAAAGTGCTACACGGGCAAATTCTGAGGGTATTAAAAAACTTGATTCTTCATGTATATGAGAATCAATAAAACCGCATAGAATGTAGGGTATTTTTTTTGCTTCGTTTAAGGATACAGAGAGTATTGACAAGTCTTTTTGTATGCGCTGAATTTTTCCATCATCATTAATCTCTATACTTGCCGGAAAAATTTGTTTTGTATGAATATCGACAAGGCTGCCCGTAATTTTCTGCACAATGAACCTCTTTATGTAAAGTATAACACGCTACGTGATTGCCGTCATTACTAAAATAATGTAATATAGCATTATTATGAATTTCATTGATTTAAGAAGCGACACAGTTACCTGGCCTACCGACCAAATGAGAGAGGCTATGAAAAATGCAGCAGTTGGAGATGATGTTTATGGTGATGACCCTACAACTATTGAACTTGAATCGTATGCAGCCAGTTTAACAGGAAAAGAAGCTGCTATATTTGTTCCTTCCGGCACATTCGGCAACCAATTAGCCTTATTTACCCATTGCAGAAGGGGTCAGGAAGTCGTACTCGATGATTCATCTCATATAGTACAGCATGAAGCAGGGGCATCGAGCATTATTGCAGGAGTCCAGCTGAGAACTGTGAGCGCACAGGGACCGGTTCTTGATCATGAAGAATATGCTTCCAGAATACGTGTTAACAAAGATATTCATGAGCCGGAAACAGG
>JAKJFV010000140.1 GCA_022704725.1 Spirochaetota bacterium | reverse complement strand
TTTTTATTTATCCCGGTTATACTTTTAAAGTTATTGACCAGCTCTTTACAAATTTTCACACCCCTGAATCTACTCTTCTTATGCTTGTAAGCGCATTTGCAGGAAAAGATAAAATAATGAATGCCTATAGTAAAGCTGTTGAACAACGATACCGGTTCTTTTCTTACGGAGATGCAATGCTTATACGCTGATAATTACGACAGCATGTCGAGAGCGTATTCCAGCAGTTCAACGTACTGACTGTGAAGAATTGGATGAAGCGGGGGATCAGAAAAACCAGATTGGTTAAAAAAATCTATAGCAGCTGCTTCGAGTACTTCATTTCTTAGTTTTGGAGAGAGGGGCAGTCTTGTTCCAATAAGACGGTTTTCAAGTTCATCGCTTCGTAAACTGACAATACCGCAAAATGCAATTCTAACATCGCTTAAAATTCCTTTTTCACTTTGGGCTAAAAAAGTAAAGGAAGCAGACTCGCTGGTAATTCCGCCTGCAGGTCCCAGTTTTTTGAATATAGCCACATCCCAGTCCTCAATGGGGACCCGTATTCTGGATAAAATATGCAGGGGCTTAATTTCTTCGAATTTTGAGACCGGAATAAATAAACTATCCTGCATCGAAGATTTAAATTCCAGTTTTGCATCAAGGGCGAGCAGGGGGGCAAACAGCGTCATCTTCCTTTCGTTTGAACAAATGTTTCCGCCCAAAGTTGCAATATTTCTTACTAAAGGATTCGCAGTTGAAATAAGCGCTTCATACAAAACAGACGGCAATTTTTTTCTACCTACGTCAATCATGCTTGACAGGGTTGAGGCCGAACCGAAATCTATATACCGCTCTTTTTTATCAATCTGTTTTAATTCTTCAATATTGCGTAAAAATAGAGCTGTTTGGTCAAGTGCTAATTGCTCTGAAAAATGAAGGTGCTGTTCTGCCGTTCCCGATCCGAGTATTTTTAAACCCTGTATTGTTTTTAAATAATAAAATACATCAGTTAAATTTTTTGCATATACAACATGATTATCGTTTGCCATGAGCAATTCCCCCTAGGCGTTTAAACCTTATTTTTGAGGCTAATAAGATTGCAGCAACAAGCGATTCATTATCAACACATTTACATAATAAATGAGAAACGCGATGTTCAATTTCTTCTTTTAACGGGCGGTCATTTTTTTTTATAATATCATAGGCGCTGAAATACTTTCCTGCATTGCAGAAACCGCAAAGTTTAATTCCCGTTTGAGTGAAAGCCTTTGAAATGTCTTCGTAATCGGGGGTTTTAGCAAAATATTCAAGGGTAACTATCGCATTATTCTGAATAGATCCCGTGTATAAAAGACAGGAAGGGACAGGTAAATCATCGAGGAGAATTGTACAGCTTCCGCATTTGCCCTGCATACATCCGTTTTTTACAGAAATATAACCCAGTCTGCGCAGTGTTGTAAGGAGCCGCTCTTCCGCCTCTGCTTCTATGAGCGTTTCAACATTGTTAATACTGCAGGATATTTTCATAACTCTTCCTTTGTTGTCAATATTGAATATATTGTATCAGTTTCCAATGGAAATATTGTAACCGGTTTATGAAGTGCAACAGACACTGCATTAAGAAGCGCTGCAGGAATTACATCATTCATACAGCTGCCGATTTCTTTTGAATCTTCCTGACTTTCAATGAATGTGACAGATATTGATTGCGCGCTGAGTACCTGTGTCGTCATAGAATTAGCAAGAATGAGCTCTATCGATTTTTTAATAGAAAGTTCTGCATCTTTCGGGTGTAGAATTTCGCCGGCGTCAATGGTAACCCAGACCGACAATACAGACAGTTCATAGGTAAAGGTGTTTACTTCAACCTCAATAACAGCTGCTGCCCAGGCTATGCTGTGGTAGGGTTTTCCTGTTAATGTTTCCATGTTCCAGCTGCTGTTCTTTTGCAATTGTATTGTTCTCTTAATTTTTATGGGGAGCGGCTGGCGAAATCTCATCTTCTGTATTGCATTACAGCATTTTTTTACAAGTGTTGTAAGGGTGCTTATTTTATTTGACATGGTCTCAGGAATTTCTTCTTCGCATCCAAGTGTGCTTTCCGGATCCAGATGGATTGATTCCTCAGGAATTGAAAGAATCGATGCTGCCTGGGTTTTCCATATATGTTGAATGCTTTTAGAATGGGTGAGGGCGTGAATAATCACAGATTCATCCATTTTCATCGTAACTTCGAGCGATACCGAATTTTGCAGAAGTTTTGATGAAAGAAATCCGCTCCCTTGAAAACCTGCTGCAAGTCCAATCCCGCGTATAGGCGCATGATGAATAAAGCTATTTTTTGCCTCAGAGGTTAAAGAAAACGAAACATAGCGCCGGAGAAAGTCGCTTCTGCTTAGAACATTTTCAAGCGTAGAAAGTATTTTACCATTATTAAGGTCCGGGTACTGTACCGGGTTTTTATCTTCTCCTGCATCATTATCTTTATCATTTTCTTGTTTTACTTCTTCATAATTAAGTAATCTCAGCTCATGAGGCATAATATGTATTCTGCGCGAAATTTCCTGTATAAAAAGTTCCAGTGCAAAAAGCGAATGAGCATCCGAGATGTTTATATCAACAGAAAATGGAGGCTTCGTTGTTCTGCGGATAAAAACCTCGATCTGAAAATTCGGCACCTTATATGGCCCCATCGCCGAAACAATAATTTTGTTAATAATGTCGTCTGCAAACGGAGCAAAGGCGCCGGTGTCGACCATGACACGTGCGGTAAGTCCCGTAATTCTGCCTGATTTTTCTAACGCTGCCTGAAATCGTGTTGTAAAAGTGACAGGATTATCAATAAATTTCTCCATTTCATTTCTGCCAAGGACAAGCTTGACCGGTTTTCCTGTTGTCTGTGCAGCAATGCTTGATTGAGCAGCGAGCATGCTTGATGCCCAAAGATTTGTATTTGCAGAATCACTTGTAATTGTGCTTTTGATTAAAACTGAATCTTCTTCAACGGCAAGGGCTCCCGAAACCGTTTTTCTAATGTGACAAGCCCATGATGCGGGTAAAAACAATGTAATCGATTTTTTTTCCGGTATTGCAAGACAGCCGAGAAGTTCTTTATACGTTTTAATATAATGCTTTGAAGTATAGGTCTTTTCAAGTTTTACAGCTGCCCTTACAAAGGTGGTATTGGGATCTCCCTTTTGAATAACAGAGTGCTTAATTATTTGCTCTCCTGTCATAGCAGGATCGTCTTCATTGTCGCTAATTTGTGCTTCTGTATATTTAATGTCTAGTTCAGCCATCAGCCTCCCAATTTTTCTAATATCGGGACCGCACATAAGGCCGATTGGTTCTCCAATATAGGAAACTTTTTCAAAGGCAAATATTGGAAAAGATGTGTCGAGAACGGTTATTACGTTTGTTCCCTGAATATCTTTCGACGTTATAATTCTATAATCTTCGGGTAAGTCGGGGTGCACTATAGACCGTATTGTTCCGCTTGAGACAGGACTTCTTATTATTGAAGCATAGAGCTGATCATTAACATCGAGATCTGTGTAATATGAGTGTATGTATTCAGCTTTTTTTTTAACAGGTTTTTTAGTACTTGGCATACATTCTGCCTGTTTTAATTACTGTCTCTATAACCTTATCGATCATTATTTGTGTCATATCGGGCCATAGCGGAAGCGAGATCGTAGATTCATAGCGTGTTTTTGCATTGGGAAAATCTTTTTCATCAAGTCCCTGTTTCTTCCAAAAACTCATAAGAAAATGAGGTATAAAATGCATCGAAACGCCTATTCCATCCTCCTGTAAAAATTGAGAAAAATTATTCCTATTAATGCTAATCTTTTGTAAATCAAGATTAAGAAGATAGAGATGCCAGGCATTCCCTTTTCCGTCAGGCGGCGGAATAATCCATGGACATTCTGCAAAAGCCTGATTGTATTGCTTAATTATGTGTATTCTTTTTTCAAGAAAAAAATCAGCTTTTTTTAATTGTTCCCGTCCAATAGCTGCTAAAATATCGGGAAGGTTATATTTGTACCCGGCTTCTATTACATCATATTCCCAGGAGGCCTTGTCGGCTGTGTAACGGTCCCAAACACTTCTGTCTATGCCATGCATCCTCATTGTTGTCATTCGCTTTGCAAGCTCATCGTTTGCTGTACAAACCATTCCGCCTTCTGCTGTTGTAATCGTTTTCGTTGCATAAAAAGAAAATACCCCAATGTCGCCGATAGTTCCTGCATAGCCGTTATCAGTTTTTGACGGAAAAGAATGGGCGGCATCTTCAATAATGTATACCTCATATTTTTTTGCAAGCGTCATTATGTCCTGCATACGGCACACATTTCCTGCTATATGGATAGGCACAACTGCTTTGATGCGGGGTTTAAGCAGCGCTCTATCCCTTTTTAAAGCATCTTCAATTTTTTCAGGATCTATGTTGTATGTGTCTTTTTCTATGTCGCAGTACTGGACCGAAGCATTAAGGTGAAGTGCCGCAGAAGATGTTGCGATGAAAGTGTAGGGGGACGTGAGTATTGCCGTATCTTTTGTAATACCGCATGCTTCCATAGCAAGCTGAAGCCCGCTTGTTGCAGAGTTAACGGCAAGCGCATGGGGGCTGCCGGTGAATAAAGCGAATTCTTTTTCAAATGCCAGAGCTTCTTTGCCTGTTGTGAGCCATCCGCTCCGTAAGACCCTAAGTACAGCTTCTTCTTCTTCGATTCCAATCGAAGGTAATGAAAAAGGAATGAAAGATCCGGGTTGTTTCATCGTCATGCCTCACTTTTTTTTACCTACTCTTTACAGAAGAGTCGGAACATATTTTTGCAGTATTTTTTTCAGTAATTCCTGATTACGGTATGCTTGTTTATCTGTTTCATTATATACACAGACGGGGCTTAATTCGCTTAAAATTTCGTCTATAGTATGAATATCATGGGTATTTTGTAAGGCAAGAATCTTATTATATGCAGTCTTCTGCGGATTTTCCTCTTCCGTCCACAAAGGTTCATCCATTCTTTCACCCTTTCTAAGTCCAATAAACTTTATATCGACATCTTTATAGGGCTCAAATCCGTACATACGGATTACTTCTTCTGCAATTGCGAGAATCTTTATGGGTTCACCCATATCGAGTAAGTAAGGTGTTCCATTTTTACCGACACCGCCTGATTGCAGTACTAATG
>JAKJFV010000013.1 GCA_022704725.1 Spirochaetota bacterium | reverse complement strand
GGCATGACGCATTTACAGAAAATATTGCCGTCTTGGGTAAACACCATAGCTCAGGCTGCCTTTGTAAAAACACCGCGGTTTAAGCATTCTGTCTGTACAAGATGCGGCCGCTGTATAGAAATATGCCCTGCTAAGGTTTTGTCGTTTAATGAAGATAAAAAACATAAAACAGGGAAGAAAGTTATAATTGAAAAGAAAGACTGTCTGCACTGTTTCTGCTGCCACGAAATTTGTCCGTCCGATGCTATCGTTTTAAAACGCTTTTAGGACACACGGAGTAACCATGAAAATAATTGATATTCTAAACCGGAAAAAATTGTCGGTTTCTTTTTAAATTTTTCCACCTAAAAAGGATTCCTCTTACGACTCTGTCATGAACACAGCCTTGGATCTCAGTAAGCTTCACCCCGATTTTATGAGCGTAACATACGGTGCGGGAGGAACAACCTGTTCGTATACTACAGAGATTGCTTCCGAGCTTCAAAGGAAAGGAAATACACCTGCTTTAGCACATCTTACCTGTGTCGGATCGTGTAAAAGCGATCTGGACGGCATCGTAGAAAACTTGAAGAAAAGCAGCATTCAAAATATATTGGCTCTCAGAGGAGATTTTCCTCAGGATGAGAGCGCCCAAAGTGTCAGCTGTGAATGTAAACATGCTTCGGACTTAGCACGTTTTTTAATAGAAAAGGGCGGCTTCTGCATAGGGGGCGCCTGTTATCCGGAAGGGCATCCTGAGAGTAAAAACCGCGATGAAGACCTTGAAAATTTACGGTTTAAGGTGGAAGCGGGATGCGACTTTCTAACAACACAGATGTTTTTTGACAACGATATGCTTTACAGTTTTTTATACCGCATGCAGTCAAAGGGCATTCACGTTCCGGTTCTGGCAGGAATCATGCCTGTTACCAATGCCGCGCAAATAAAAAAAATGATTTCTCTTTCCAATGCCTATATGCCGCGAAAACTTCTTACAATAATCGACCGCTTTTCTGATAATCCTGAAGCCCTCAAGCAGGCGGGAATTGCATATGCCACTGATAATAGACTTAATTACAAACGGAGTACGGGGCATACATCTTTATTCTATGAACAAGACTGATATTACCTCTGCTATTATGTCAAATATTTCGAGTATAATTACTGCGGTGAACGGAGAAACTGATGACTCAAAGTAGAGATTTCCGGCTCTTTTTACAAACATCGGTTAAAAACAGCAAGCCTGTTTTTTTTGACGGTGCAATGGGCACGATGATTCAGTCTATGGGAGTAACAGATTTCGGTCTTCCCGAAGAGCTTAACTTTACCCATGAAGATCTTATCCGCTCTATTCACGAGCAGTATATCACTGCTGGATCGAATGTCATTACTGCAAATAGTTTCGGTGCAAATACCATAAAAATGGCCGATTCTTTTCACAGTGCAGCGGAAGCTTCTGGCAAGGCAATAAGCCTCATAAAGCAGGCTGCTGAAAAAGTTAAGCCTTTACAGGAAGTTTTTACGGCAATCGATATTGGCCCCACCGGGCATCTGTTGGAGCCCATGGCGGTTTCTGCTGAATGTGCAGGGGCCGACCTTGCAATTATAGAAACGATGAGCGACTTGTATGAAACTAAAGCTGCCGTTCTTGCAGTCAAAGAAAATACGAATCTGCCCATAGTTGCCATGATTACATTTCAAAGTAATCTTAGAACGCTTACCGGAGCAGATGTTCTTACCTGCGTAACGTATCTAGAAGGACTCGGCGTTGATGCTCTGGGATTCAATTGCGGCGGTTCTCTGGAAGAGGCACAGAATCTTGCCGATCAGTTTTTGGATCACGCTAGTATTCCCCTTATAGCTCAGCCCAATGCAGGTATTCCTGTTGTAGAAAGAGGCCGAACCATTTTTAAAGTGGGACCCGAAGATTTTGCCCGTGTGCAGGAACACATACGGCTCAAGGGTTTTGATATTTTAGGCGGCTGCTGCGGAACAACGCCTGATCATATTAAGGCGATGATTGCTTCTATAGAAAAGCTTCCAGTTAAAAAGGCGGCGCGTTATTCTAAAAAAACTACGGCGGTCTGTTCGTATGAAAAAACTGTTCTTTTTGACAACACTGCAGGATCCTACGGTCCTGTAATTATTGGAGAACGCATTAATCCGACAGGCAAGAAAAAGATGAAGGAGGCTCTGCTTAGTGATAACATGTCCTTCATTCTGCATGAAGCAGAAGTTCAGCTTAATGCCGGTGCTCATATTCTCGATGTAAATGTTGGGCTTCCCGGCATCGATGAAACCCAGATGATGATACATGCAGTAAAAGCGATTCAAAAATCCTACGCTGTCCCATTACAGCTCGACTCAAGCGAGGCTCCTGTTTTAGAAAAAGCAATGCGTTACTATAACGGTAAACCTCTGGTCAACTCTGTTAACGGTAAGCTTCACGTTATGGAATCTGTTTTCCCTCTCATAAAAAAATACGGCGGCTGTGTTGTTGCCCTTTGTCTTGATGAAGACGGAATTCCGCCTACTGCAGAGGGAAGGGCCGCTGTTGCTAAAAAAATTCTAACAAAGGCAAAAAGTTACGGCATTGATGCCTGCAATATTGTCTTTGACACGCTTACTTTGACAATCAGTTCCCAGCAGAAAGAAGCTGCAGCAACACTTCATGCAATTTCAATGATAAAAAATGAGTGTAATAAGCACGAGGAAACACGCGGGGTAAAAACAGTACTCGGCGTTTCAAATATTTCATTCGGGCTTCCGCGGCGCGACATAATTAATGCACATTTTTTTTCTATGGCTCTGTTTGCAGGGCTTGATGCCTGCATCATAAATCCGCTTTCAGCTGATATGATGAATGCCTACAGGACGTACCGTGCTGTGGGAGCGTTCGATGCAAATTGTCTCGATTTTATAGAAACTTACAGCGGCACTCAAGCTCCGTCAGAGAATGCAGGCCCGTCTTCTGCATCCATCAGCGCCGGACTTGCACCTCAGGTTTCAGCAGCTGGTCCCGGCGGTGTAAATAACGCCTCAAACGGCCGTGATTATTCTCAGGAAAAAACACTCAAAGAAATAATTATTAAAGGCTGGACCGAAGAAGCGGCAGCGGCTGCAGAAGATCTTCTAAGCGGTAAAACCTCCCCCTCCGGTAAGCCTCTGCTGCCCTTGGAAATAATAAATGACCACATTGTTACAGCCCTTGATATTGTCGGAAAAGAGTACGAGACAGGAAAGAAATTCCTTCCTCAGCTTCTTTTGAGTGCCGAAACTGTATCGAAATCGTTTGAGGTTATTAAAAAACACCTTGCATCAACAGGCGAAGCACAGGAAACAAAGGGCGACATCTTAATTGCTACAGTTCACGGCGACATTCACGATATAGGCAAAAATATTGTAAAGGCCATGCTTGAAAATTATGGATACTCAGTCACCGATTTAGGGAAAGATGTTAAGCCCGAGCTTGTTGTAAAGACTGCGTGCGAGAAAAATATACCATTAGTCGGTTTAAGCGCACTTATGACGACAACTGTTATCAGTATGGAAAAAACTATTCAGCTTCTCCGTGAGGCGGAAAAAGAAACCGGAAAAAAATTCTCGGTTATGGTCGGAGGAGCTGTGCTCTCGGAAGATTTTGCACAGAAAATTGGTGCAGATTTTTATGCAAAAGACGCCATGGTATCTGTTGCCATTGCAAAAAAGTTTTTCGGAAAATAAGGCAGGACCCATTGAATACTACGCAGACAAAGCAGGAATTAAAACCTCTTGCGAGCTACTCAATTTTTAAAGCTTACATTACAGTTCCTTTTCACTGGTCATCATTAAAGATGCTCTTAAAATATTTACGTACTGTTATTTTTGATTTTTTTCTTCTGCAGTTTTCGGTAAAATTCGGCTGGAGAAAAATACCGGTATTATCAGTTGATCATGAACTGGATGCAAGGGTTCCCTTTGTTCCGGGCAAGGTCGGCGTATACCTCGACTTTATTAATTTTTGGATTAGACCGATGAGTTTTCTCATTGAGAGGTTCGGTGTTAAAAAAGCTGTTCCCTATTGTACTGAATATTTACGTGTTATTGAAGAATGCTACTGTCAGGCTGCTAGAATGTACAAATTCCGTATGTCCACAACACGGCGCCCTCCGGTTGGTAAAAATAAGCACTTCCGCATGATTCATATTATGGACCCTCATTATCTATGTGTACCCAGTCTTCATGTCACTATTGTGAGTTTAGCATATAATTTTTACCGCAAGGTTTTCGATGAGCTGGACCTGCCTCAAGAAGAAAAAGACTTTTACAATAAAGAACTTTATGAAGGAGCGCTTGCAATTACAGAAACGGTACTTTATGTTAAACAGCACAGCGTTAACTGTATTCCAGCCGCACTCTATATGTGCCTCTATGTATTAAAAGATACCTTTTCTATAGAAGGTGCAATTAAATTTATAGATGATCTTTTTGTAAGCAGTAGCGATATTGCCGGAGAAGATAAAAAATCTATTCACGAATATATAGGTTTCTTTTTTGAAAGACTTCTATTAGAAGGCTGTAATGAGGATGATTGGGTAATCCCTGTTCAAAGATGGATTATTTCCTACATTCCGTTCAATTAGTCTTCAAAGGTATCCGAGATGTTGCAGTGTTCTTTTAATTCAGCGAGGTCTGATGCAAGCTGAAGGGTTTTCATCGTCTGTTTTAAAAGACGCTGTGCCAGAAGTTTGGAAAGAAATATTCCGTAGTGAGGATTTTTTCTAATAAGATTGAGAAATGATACCTTTGGTATTTTTATTAAGCGGCCGTCGCCGACAGACAAAATAGTGGCAGA
This sequence comes from Spirochaetota bacterium, assembly GCA_022704725.1. GTDB lineage: Bacteria > Spirochaetota > Spirochaetia > Treponematales > Treponemataceae > JAAZLA01. The sequence goes on along the minus strand of JAKJFV010000013.1, from coordinate 9,157 downwards.
CCTTCTGTCGTTGAGCAGAAAAGACATTTCCCCAATGAACATATCGTTCGGGGTTAACACCGACACCAGTTTCCGGTTTGTATATACCGCATATCTTCCGGAAACAATAAAAAATAGATCATTGGTATTATCATTTTCCCGGCATACAACCTGTTTGTCCTTATACGCAACAGTAGAAAAGGGCTGCATAATTCCCGGAACTGTGTTGGCGGCATTCTGCTGGTTCATAACTTCAAAGGTAACTTCATTTCCTTTGTCATTATAGGTAAGCGACGTAACCATGCTTTCTGAAAGTTTCATTCCGCGTCCATGTGTTTCTTCAGAAAAATCAGCATTTAAACGGGCTTTCCAGTCAAAACCCTCACCGTCATCCCGTATTTTAAACCGGGATTTTTCTTTTCCGACTATATATGAAATATGAACTTTTTTATTGGCTATTTCGGGATCTTTTGTTTTTTCACGGATTAAGTCCAGAATGTTTCCGCCGTTTTCGAGCCACTGAGTTTTTTCGTCATAACTGATTTTACAATTTCCATGTTCCAAGGCATTTGTAAGAAGTTCCATGAGGGTTGTCTGGAGCTTGTACCGGTCCTCCCCTCCAATACGGTTGGTGCTGTACAGGTAGCTTACTAAAAAGTTTGTGTACACCCGGATATCGAGCGGGTCGTTTCCGCATACGAATGCGCCCGTTTCTCTTCCTCCGATTCTTTCCTGTATTCCGCGGTTAAAAAGAAATTGCTGATTGCTCCAGAGAATTCGCAACAGACGGGAAAAATTTTCTACAAAACTGTGAACTGTCTGAACAATCAAAATATTTGAATCTTTTTTTTCTTCAAGTTCCTGTGCTTCTGAAGATTTTGAAACAACGGCTATGATGCCGCCATTGTGAAGCCATGGATCGGTATGAATTTCTGCAAGGATTCTGTTGGCATCAATGTCTGCCTTAGAAGTAAAATCTAAGACTTTTATTTCGGGAAGTTCGTAGTCTATATAGCTTAATGCTTCATCGGTATCCGGGAAAAACATAGGATCAAAATAAGCTGCATATTTTTGACAGGAAGCTTTAACACTATTAATTACTTTTTCGTTGGTTGAAGCAACAAGAATCTTTTTCATAATAACTCCAGAATATGTAAATTCACTATTGATTATAACACAGGTTTATGTTAAAAACATCTTTTTTTTTACTTTGAATCTTGACAAAAGAATGAAAAATGTAGAATAATTAGAGTATGAAAATAACACTTGCATTGAACAAAGCACTACTAGTCTCTGTCGTCGTCACTCTTAAAGACCGCGGGATTCCTGTGCTGTGATGTAAGTTTCATGTATGAAGCCGCACAGCGGTAACAAGCCCCCGGTTTAGAATGACCGGGGGCTTTTTTTATTTTTTTTAGGAGGATGTAATGATACAGGCAACAGGTGCTCAAATTATTGTAAAGTTGTTGGAAAATCAGGGCGTTAAGACGGCAGCCGGTATTCCCGGAGGTTCAATACTTCCCTTGTACGATGAGCTTTTAAAAAGTTCAATTGAACATATTCTGGTAAGGCAGGAACAGGCCGGCGGTTTTTTTGCGCAGGGTATGGCCCGTACAAAGGGTGAAACTGCCGTTTGCTTTGCAACAAGCGGTCCCGGTGTAATGAATTTATTAACCGCAATTGCCGATGCAAGGGTAGACTCTATTCCTCTTGTTGCAATAACAGGTCAGGTAAATTCACACCTTTTAGGAACTGATGCTTTTCAGGAAGCTGATACCTTCGGTTTGTCTTTTCCCATCACAAAACATAGTATTTTTATACACAGTCCCGAGGAACTTCTGAGCGCCATACCTCTTGCTTTTGAAATAGCCGCTTCCGGCCGTCCCGGTCCGGTTCTTATTGACATTCCCCGTGATGTACAGACTAAGCAGGCATTTTTTGAACAGTGGCCGCTCCCCGGAAGAAAAGTAAAAAAAGCAGTCCGCTTTAGAACAGAAGGCGATGTGCTGGTTAAAAAAATTGAGCAGGCAGTAGATATTATTTCACAGGCTCAAAGACCGGTTTTTTATCTTGGCGGAGGTTGTAATTCTCCGGAAGCGTCCCGCGGGGTTCTTTCTTTTCTAGAGTATCTTCCCCTACCGGTAGTTACAAGTCTTATGGGCTTAGGTGCAATACCGTCGGCGCATCCTTGTTTTACCGGCATGGTAGGCATGCACGGCTCCAGGGCTGCAAATAAGGCAATGTATGAGTCCGATGTAGTTATTGCATGCGGTGTCAGATTTGATGACCGCGCAACCGGTTTAACGAAACAATTTTGCCCGGAGGCTAGAATAATTCACATAGATATTGATGCTGCAGAGGTAAATAAAATCTTGTCATCAACTATTGGCATAATTGGGGATGTAGAATCTGTAATTCCTCTTCTTGGAGGCGTCTGCAGTGAACGGAAAATTGTACTGTCAGAAACTGCAGCGGGATGGATTAAAGAACTTAAAAATACAGAAAGCGGTTACCCCGAAGATATTGCTGCAGCTAAGATTATAAGTTCTCTGCCCCTGATGGCTGAAAAGGCAGGATACAAAGCGGAGGATCTTATTATTGTAACCGATGTTGGACAGCATCAGATGTGGACAGCTCAATATTATCCCTTTGCATATCCGAGGCAGTTTTTAACATCCGGATCTCTTGGAACGATGGGCTTTGGTCTTCCGACAGCAATAGGCGCCGCTTTTGCAAATCCGGGTAAACGGGTTGTCTGTATAACAGGGGACGGATCAATTCAGATGAACATTCAGGAGCTGGCAACCCTGGCAGAACTTAATCTTGATGTTACAGTATTGCTTTTTGATAATGAGGTTCTCGGTATGGTTCGGCAGCAGCAGGAGATGCTATTTAATAAGGCGTATAGTGCCAGTATTTTTAAAAGACCGCCCGATCTCGTTTCTGTAGCACAAGCCTATGGTATTATTTCTGGAGATTTTGAAGAAAATAGTGAAAATATTTTATTTCCAAAGTCGCATAAAGGACCAAGATTTGTTCGAATTTGTATAAATAGAGATGACAATGTATATCCTTTTGTACCTGCAGGCAAGAAAAATATTGATAGTATTACGAAGTAAATAAAAAAAACACTTGACTATCATATTTTGGGCATGATACTGTAGGAAACATGTTAAGGAGAGCCAGGATAAAACGTGGCTCCTTAAAAAAATTTGAGGAGGCTTTTATAATGAAAAAGCAAGTTCTAGTTGTTGCTCTTATTGTAGCATTAGTAGCACTGTTCGCTTCATGCACAACATTCTCTATGGATGGTTTGGCATACGGTGATCTTAAGGGAACAGCTCTCGGAGATTTCTCTGTAGAAGTTGTATGCACAGAGTGGTTAGGTACTTCCGGTGGTGCTAACATTGCAAACATCACACAGGGTGCTGGTAAAGAAGCTGTTGCAGCTGCTGTACAGGCAGAAATTGATGCTTTAGGCGGAACAGGTGCTATTAATGTAACTGTTGAGCAGAAAGCTACAACGATGCAGGTTATTTTGAACCGTGTATCAGGCGGAATTTATGCTCCTGAAACTATCGTAGTTTCTGGTACAGTAGTAAAATAAGGTAGGAGTACAAAAATGAAAAAGAATTTAGTAATCGTAGCACTTTGTGCTCTTTTGGTTGTACTTTTTGCAAGCTGCACAACCTTTACATTTGCAAACGCAGGTTATGGTACTTTCAAAGGTACAGAACTCGGAACTTTTGATATCACTGTTAAGAGCATGGAGCTCTTAGGTGTTCCAGGTTCTATGAACCTCGCAAACATCACACAGGGCAAGGGACAGGAAGCTGTTGCTGCTGCTATTCAGGCAGAAATTGACGCTTTAGGCGGAAAAGCTGCTATCAATGTAACTGTTGAACAGAATACATCATTAATTGATATTCTTCTTAACAGCATCACTGGAAGCATTATTGCCGGTGAAGAAGTACACGTAACAGGAACAGTTATTAAATAAGTTCTTGCACGTTAAAAAAAAGGAGAGGTAATCCTCTCCTTTTTTTTTATTACATAAGATTTATAACTCTATTTTCTTTACATTAAAATTTGGCATAGAAAGATAAATCGATATTACCGGGGGAAAAATGAAAAAAAATATACTGCTGTTTTTTATGGTCACCTTCTGTGCCCTTATACTATCATCCTGTGTCAAAGATGAGAGGGATGAGGCAAAACAGATTGTTCAAAAATTTCTCAATGCAGTACACAATGATGATGTAAAAACTGCATCTTTATTAATGCCCTTTATAGATACCCTGGATCAGCCTCAAAAAGATGCTCTGTTGGGCTTTATTAAAGGCATTGCTTCCGAGACCTATGTACTGTCAGTTCCGGATAAAAAGGGATCTGTATATGATGTATCTATAAGTGTTCAGGGACCGGAAGAGTCTACTGTTCATTATTCGTTTGAAGTGAAAAAAGAAGATGATAATACATGGATTATATTAGATAAGGTAACGCAAAAGATTACTTATGATTCATTTACACTATAAAAAAGAGCCTTTCTTTTGGGAAGGCTCTTTTTTTATAGCATTACATTTTAAGAATTGGGAAATTTTTGTTCGAATTCTTCAAGAATAACCTCTGTAGAAGGACGTGCATCAATATCGGTTAATAATTTTTTATTCTTATAAAAATCGATGAGCGGAGCAGTCTGGTTCCTGTATACTTCCAGCCGGTGGGAAATAGCTTCGATTTTATCATCATCACGTATGTAAAGGTCAGCTCCGCATGCGTCGCAGGAACCTTCTTTTTTCGGAGGCATGAATTCTACATGGTAATTTTGTCCGCAGGATTTACATACTCTGCGTCCTGAAAGCCGCTTAACAACATCATTATCAGCAATATCAAAATTAACTACAGAATCAATTAAAATGATTTTTTCAAGGGCTTCGGCTTGAGGTATGGTGCGGGGAAATCCGTCTAGAATAAAACCTGCTTTCGCATCTGATTGTGTAAGCCTTTCTTTTACAAGCTCAACAGTAATATCATCGCTTACAAGAGAGCCTGAGTCAATTATTGACTGTACCTTAAGTCCCAGGGGTGTTTTCGCTTTTATAGCTGCGCGGAAAATCTCTCCGGTTGAAATATGAGGAATATTGTATGCTGAGGCAACTTTTGCTGCCAGTGTCCCTTTGCCGGCACCGGGCGGGCCAAGAAAAATAAAATTCATGAAAACTCCTTTACTTTGCATTCTTTGGAAAATAAGTAAAAAATTATACCATTTTTTTATCGGCTAGGCAAGGTCGCGTATGACAAAGAAGGCTGTTTGTGTCGTCCATTGAATAGTTTTTTGAGTTAATGATAGTAACAAGTTTTTAATTCTGCTTAATTCATCCTGCTTCAATTTAGCAGCTAAAAAAGATCCGTATTGCGATTTATCGGAATCGAACCATAAATCAATTTCCTGCTTCGATATATACCTTTGCTCTGTAAATTCCTCAGCCGTATAAGAAACTGAATAGCCCAAATTTTGAAAAGCTGCAGCGATGGAGGTTTCATCCCAGGAAAAGAGTTCTTTTGTTTCGTCAGTTCCCTCTTTTCCCTTAAAGAAAACTTCTTCAGCCTTGTGTAGTTTTTCACAAAGAATTTTTTCTGATCCATAATGTCCTACAAGCAGTGCTGAAATTCGTTGGCCTTTGTTCGGTATTTTGTTGATTACTAGAATTGTTCCATTTTTAGCAAGAATTTTGGCCTTTGCTGCAATATCTGCAGCTTGTACTTCTAAAAGAGCGGCAGATGTTATAGTATCTTTTGTAATCAAATAATCGAACTCGTACTCCATAAAATCATCAAGGGAAATAGAAAATAGAGGTTTGTCCATTTCACTCAGCGTAGACGCATACTGGCTTAGAATATTTTTGCCTTTTTCTGTTCTGCATAGGGCGCAGGTAAGACCTTCTGGGGTCTTTCTCCATAATTCCCAAATAAAAAGTCCGTCATCGTTCCCGCTGATAAGGCAGCGGCTGTGCCGGTAAATTTGGATTAGAGAAAGCGCCTTTTCTCTAATCTGCTGTAGAATTAGGGCTCTATTTGAATCAAGTCTTTTTTGCCACGAATTCCTTTTTGCATCGCCCGGTGAAAATGTTAAATTTTCTTCTTTTTTTACCGTTCCGTTTTTTTTATGATGAGATTTCCACCAGTCGAGAATATGCGCATCTGCATCATAATCTCCATTCGCCTCGGATCCGGAACTTTCTTCCAGAATTGCTGCAATTTGGAGTTCTCTGTGTTTTAGCACATTATCCTTAATTTTTTCTTCATAACCCTGATTACTGGGATTATAAAAAACTCTTCCTGTAAGAGCTGTTGGAAGATATTGCTGGGCTGTCCAGTGGTCTTTGTAGGCATGGGGATAAAGATATCCTGCTCCATGACCAAAACCTTCTGCATCGCGGGATCCGTCTTTGAGGTGATTCGGCACATCAGCATCTTCCTTTTCTACAGCGCTCAGGGCATCAAAAAAAGCCATAGCGGAGTTTGATTTTGGACAGGTGGAAAGATACAGCGCAGCATGCGCCAGATGATAGCGTCCTTCGGGTAAGCCCACCTGATCAAAGGCTGCTGCAGAACTTTGTACTATAACAAGCGCATTAGGATCTGCTAATCCGACATCTTCACAGGCAAGAATGAGCATTCGTCTAAAAATAAAATGCGGATCCTCACCCGCTGCTGTCATTCGAGCAAGCCAGTACATTGCCGCATCCGGATCGCTTCCTCTGAGGCTTTTTATAAATGCGCTTATAATATCATAATGATAATCACCGTCACGGTCATACAGTACTACTTTTTTTTGTATGCTTTCTTCAGCGGTCTCTTTGCTGATGTAAATCACACTTCCTTCCGGGGGCTGGCAGGGGTTAGCTGCCGGGTTCCATTGTTCGGGAGTTGTTTCAACGGCGAGTTCCAGCGCGTTAAGAAGACTTCTTGCATCGCCGTTTGCTGTTTCAATTAAGTGATTTAAGGCTCCTTCTTCAAACTGAACCTGCCATCTTCCGTAACCCCGTTCAACATCGGTAAGTGCATTAAGGGCTGCTTTTTCTAAATCCTTTTTTTCAAGGGGCTTAAGCTGAAACACACGGCTTCTGCTTACCAAAGCTTTATTTACTTCAAAAAAAGGATTTTCTGTTGTAGCACCGACGAGTATGAGTGTTCCGTTTTCAACCCATGGAAGAAGAGCATCCTGTTGAGATTTATTCCAGCGGTGAACTTCATCAACAAAGAGAATTGTCTTTCTGTCATAGAGTTTCCGGTGTTCTTCGGCCTGAGCTATTGAGTCTCTAATGCTCTGTACACCGGTAAGAACAGCATTGAGCGTAATAAAATTGCTTTTTGTATGATTTGCTATAACGCGTGCAAGTGTTGTTTTACCGGTTCCGGGAGGTCCGTAAAATATTACCGAGGTAAGCTGATCGGCGGCAATGGCGCGTCTAAGAAGACGGCCTTTGCCTACAATGTGATCCTGTCCAATATATTCGTCAAGATTGCGGGGTCTCATTCTGGAAGCAAGAGGCCCCTCGGTTTTTTTTACAGCACTTTCAAATAAATCCATAAGGAGCTTATTCTAAATTCCAGTTATCTCTTGAGGGGTAATATGCCCAAAATTTTGTATTTTTAGTGTTATCGGGCTTCATTGAAGCAGTATATACAACACCGTTTCCAAAGGGATAGGCAAAAATTGAAGGTACCTGACTTTTACCAAAGCAGGAATCTGCGTTTGAGCCGGGTGCTGCTATGCCTGTTGAAGCGGGTATAGATTCTGTAAGAGGTATTTGTATTATTCCAGTCTTTGTTCCTGCAAACAAAGATGAAGCAGTTTCAGTTTTGTAAAATTCCAAAGACATTGGTGATTCAATTGTTATTGGAATAAGAGTCCAGCTGCTGTTATCGGTACTGTATTCAATGCCGCTTGATGCAATTCTATACAGGAAGCCTTCCCGGTCAGAAGTAAATTGAATTGAAGAAGAAAAATATGTCCGGCCGTTTATAAATTCTGCTGTCAGCGAATCTTTTGAAGCACCTCCATCAGATACGGCAGATGAGACGCTTCCGTCTGTCAGTACATAAACAGCATCAGCTTTTACTGCAAATGCTTTTTTATCAGATGCATTAAGTGCATTGTTGTCAAAAAGTTCAATAATAGAATCGCTTGTTTTACCCCATACCGGGCTTCCTGCTATAGGAGTGCTGAATAAAATATTTTCCGAATTGAGTGCATATAGGTAAGTACTGTCAGCGGCTGTCCGAATTATAAATCCTTCAGGTTTGGATTCTTCTGCCCAGGCTCGTAAATCGCTGCTTTTTTTGGAAAAGATCTTTCCATTTGCTGCATAGAGCTTATCTCCAGCCTCGGTAATAGTATATACAATTCCTAATACGACAGGATCTTCAAGATTTATTTCTTTATCAATTCCGTAAAATATGGGCTCGTTTTTACAGGAAAAGACTGCGGTTAATATCAGTATAGAACATAGTAACGGGTAAAGTTTTTTCATGGTATTCCTCTTAACTAGAAATGATAACGGACACTTACTCCAGTATCCATAATGTAGCCGGTTCTATTATATTCTTTATTTTCGTACCATTGAGGAAGTATATTTACACCGCAATGTATACCGGCTGACCAATCAGTCCTAAAACGGTAATAAACACCGACTTCAGGATTTATTATAAGACCGAAGTAATACCGCTCAAGATAAGTCTGTATCGCAACACCTGCTCCTAGACTAAGAGGTATTTCAAAGTTTTTTACAGAAAACTGATACATTGCTCTTGCCATAATCGGTACCGAAAAATAAATATTATCGCCTATTGTCAGCGCATATGTTCCATTACCGTCTCCGCCGACGGCAAAATTTTCTGTTAAAAAAGTATAAAACCCTAAATTCAGGTCCATCCCGACTCGTAAGTTTTCAGGTACTATTGGAATATTTACCGAACCTCCAAGACGAACAAACCAGTCGCCTTTTTGATTCATTTTATATACAAATTCTTCCGGTTCCTGTTGTTCCGCCGGGGTTTCTGTCTGCAGATCCTGTGCTGTAAGAATTGAAAAGCTTACACAGAAAAACAACAGCAAAGTAAAAATACGTTTCATACTTCCTCTCTTAATTCACTTGTCTCATTAAAAAGATTA
>JAKJFV010000139.1 GCA_022704725.1 Spirochaetota bacterium | reverse complement strand
CTTTGACGGCACAGAAGCAGTGTTACAAGGGCAACGAATAACGAATGTCCAAGAACTGAAGTTTTCGGCACCCGGGGAGTCTGATTCCATCTGGTTTGAAACCGAAGCTGCTCTATGATCATTAAAAACTTATACGGCTTTTGTTTTGTCATAAGAAGCTGAAGACCGCGAAGGTCAAGATAACTTTCAATATCCTGCAGCAGATCTTCCTGTATTTTACGTAATCTAAATGATTCATTTACAAGACTGATCATTTCAAACTCGCGCATCGCTGAATATTTATGGGCCGCACGGAATACTCTTTTAGATACGGTATCTTCATCAGTTGAAGCATCCAGTATATAGGTTTTAAAACGCGTTTTGAGATCATCATCCTCAATTATACCGTCATACTGTGAAATTACCCATTCATTGAGTTTTTTATACTCCGAGGGGTACTCATTTTTAATCATGCGCTGTACAGGAGACTTAATGTCGCATAAGGCAATTTTTCTAAGCAGTTCGAACAACGATGCATAGATGATCCAATCCCAGTCAATCGTTTTACCGCCTGCTTCCTCATATTTACCGATGATGTAGGCAAGAACAACCTTTTCTGCAGATTTGTCCATCTCTGTTAAGTCGAAAGGCCGTACTAAATCGTTCCAGCGTTCTATTGAAAATGCCTCAAATATTTTTAATGCTAAAGTACTTGTTACCATAATTATCCTTATAAAAAATTATTCATATACCGCATATTTCAGGTCCTTAACAAGACCTGCTTTTTGTGCATCTCTATAATTTGCGTACACAATAAGTTTGCCGTCAAGAATTGCGTTTTTTAATTTCTCTATTGATGCTGCAACCTCCGGCAGAAGTTCGCTGTTAGTCCTTGTATACGACACCCCTTCTGCAGCTAAATCAAACATAATAGAGCCGTTAACAAAGTTGCCGGCTTCCATCATCCGGAGAGAGTATACAACGGCCCTTCCAACATCTTTAATCATAGAGGTTAGAACAGCAGATCTGTCCGGTGCATATAAACCGTATGTGTACTGATCAGAATCAACACCAAGAGCCCAAACATTATATCCTCTTTGACGGAATTTTTTTGCTTCATTAATTGTGCCTAAACTTGATGCCCCTGCAGCAGAGAAAACAGCATACATTCCCTGTGAATACCATTCACGGCTTTTTTCTTCTGCAAGATCAATTCTGTCCCATGCCTCTGTATAATACTCATGTATGACAGCATCCGGCAGTATTGATCTGACGCCCTGAATATAACCAAGCTGAAATTTTGTAATAACAAGCGATTTTTCACCACCAATAAAGCCGAATGACGGATTTTCTCGTTTGTCAAATTTTGACTGGAGTGCAGCGGCAGCTCCAACTAAAAAAGAACCCTGTTCTTCTGAATAAGTAAACTCGATTACATTTGGTGAAAAGTTTTGTGAAGTATCTACAATCATAAATTTCTGTTGAGGATACTTTTTTGCAGAGAAAAAAAGCGCATCTGCAAAAGAATGCCCCGGCGCAATTATGAGCTGATAATTTTTTGTTATTACAGCCTGCTGAATAAGGATTTCTGCAGCTTCATTTGTTGAACATTCAAATACGTCATAAAATTTACCCCTGTACCTTTGCTCTCCGGCAGTATCGTCATAATACGTCATTAATCCTGAAAAGGCAGCTGCATTAAAGGAGCGGTCGCCAATGCCGCTTGCATCGGTAATCAACAGGGCGCGGGGCTTCGTTTTTTCTATGAGTGCATCGTCTTTAGCTGTTTCATTTTTCGAACAGGAGCTCAACAAAAGTATACAACATATACTGATCAAAACTATTTTATGCTTCATACGGCAGCTCCTTTTGCCTTAAAACGTATAGGTATAGTTATTTACTTACGCCTTTTTTCTGATCGGAATCCATCTTATCTTTCCACACAAGAGCCTTTTTCTTTATTTCCTCGGCCTCATCCTTTTCATTGAGAAGCATGGTTATTCTGCGAAGTGCTAATAGATAATTTATAGCGAGCCTCATGTCGTCTATGCGTCTTGTAGAAAGCTCGTAGCGCTCACGGTACCCGTCTGCAGATTCAGACAGCAGTTTTTTAATAAGACGTATATAGTATACGGTGTTATCATAATCGGGAGCACGCGGATCAAAATAATCTTTTATTGCACTTTTTAAATCTACCAAATTCTTTGCAACAGTGGTAAACCGCCCCTGAAGTTCAACAAAAGACCACTTCCACTTTGTATTATCGCCGTAGGCATCAAGAATTAACCTTATTGCAAGACCAAGTTTTCGAACAATAAAATATCTTTTTTCAAGGGGAGTATTGCTAATTTCTGCAACCTTCGCCTCATATTCTGAAAAGGGAACATCTATCTGGTTTGTAACAATTTCCTCAAGATAAATGATTGCCTTATACAAGGCTTTTCGGCCTTCATTAAGAGCATCAGTATTTTTCGTACCAAGTATTTCAACAGAAAGGTTATTAATTATGAGCTGGAGTGTTGTAACATACATCATTTCTTCTGTAAGGAGAAGCTTTTTGTAGGCAATTCCGGAGGTATCTTTAACAATAAGATCGAGAATACTTTTTTCCTTGTCAAAAGACTTTTGTACCAGGTCCTTATAAGGCTTAATCTTTGAATTAAAAAGTTCTCTGCTTTCAACTGCTATTTTTGCCATAGATCAGTTTCCCCCTTATCTCACTTGCAGGAAGATAATAAAGAACGGGCATGAATCATCGATGCTTCGCTGACCGCATCGCCCGAGAGCATTCTGGCAATTTCCTCTTCCCTCTCAAGCCCTGTAACCGGCTTAACGCGGGTAAAGGTTTTACCTTCAATACTTTCTTTTTCTATCCTTATTTGAGTATCGGCATAAACTGCAATGCTCGCTAGATGTGTTATGCACAAAATTTGCTTGTTTTTTGACAGATTTTTTAAATGTTTTCCAACTGATACCGACACTTCACCTCCGATTCCGGTGTCGATCTCGTCAAATATTAAAGTATTTACGTCATCAGTCGAGGCTAAAATTGTTTTTAGAGCAAGCATAAGACGGGAAATTTCACCCCCCGAGGCTATCTTTGCTAAAGGACGCAGGGAGGATCCCTCATTTGCGCTGATTAAAAATTCTATATTATCCATACCGTAAGGACCGCATTTTTGAATTATGTCGCTGCTTTCCTTTTCTGTAATAGATACAGTAAATTTTGTTCCCTTCATGCCTAATTCAGATATTATTTTTTCGACACCTTCTGCCATCTTTAATGCGGCATTTTTCCGGTGTGCAGAAATTTTCTGCGCTCGAAGCAAGAGAGATCGTTCGCGCTCCTGTATTTCCTTAATGAGACCGGTCTTGTTTGATTCCCACCCGGAAAGCTCTACCAGCTGCTGTTGGGCTTTTTCAAAATACTCAAGAACCTGGGAAACAGGAGCGTTTTGATTATCAGCATACTTTTTTTTGAGCTTAAAAATGAGAGCTAAACGCTCCTGAACCTCTTCAAGCCGGGACGGATCATAGATAAGAGACATCTTGTAGGATCGAATTTCATCAGAAATATCTGAAAGTTCATAAAATGCATTTTCAATTCTATTTGATAAAGTCTCAAGAGATTTATCCAAACTTACTGCGTGCTCGGAAACAGAGCGGAGTTTTTTTAACATGCTCACAATGGAAGAGTCGGGAGATGAAAGCATAGAACTTATAGTTTCAACATCTTCACTTAGTTTTTCATATTGAGAAAGACGGGCCTCTTCGTGTTCCAGCTCTTCATCCTCATTTTTTTTGAGCCGGGAGCTTTTTATTTCCTCAACGGCAAATTCAAGCATTTCAATTTCGCGTTTTCGATTTGCATCTGAAGTATTCATGCGGGCCATAATCTCCCGCTTTTCGACTAGTTCATTGTACAAAACGGTAAATTCATCAACGTCGCTTGTGAGGCCTGCATAGGCATCTAAAAATCTGCGGTGTTCACTCACCTTCATAAGAGACTGATGTTCATGCTGCCCGTGAATATCAACAAAAAAAGAGGTAAAATCTGAAAGTTCACTCTTTGTAACCGGAACATCCTGAATCCATGATGCCGATTTGCCGCCTTCTCTAATTATTCTCCGCAGCAGTATACGCCCGTCATCAGTGTGAACACCATGATCAGAGAGCCAGGATAGGGCATTTTTATATGAGGGAGAAATAAACAATGTTCCCGAAACCCGGGCTTCCTGACATCCGTCACGAATTACCTCTGTGCCCGCCTTTCCGCCGAGTAAAAAAGAAATAGCACCAATTAGAATAGATTTTCCTGCTCCAGTTTCGCCGCTTAAAACAGTAAAACCCTGAGTAAATTCCAGTACTGCCGAATTAATGAGTGCAAAATCTTTAATGCTTATATCCTCAAGCAAGGGGACCTCCGGACCAGTTCAGTTTAGATCGTAATGCAGCATAAAAAACATCGGAATCACAGCCTATGAGTAAAGCTGTTTCTTTTGCCTTGCGTATCCGTATGACATCACCGACAAGGGCATTTTGTGTAACCTGACCGTCGCACGTAAGCATAACTTCGGTGCCCCGCGAAGGAAGTACTGTAACCGACAGCTCTGCTGTGGACGGAAGAACCAAGGGTCTGTTGGACAGCGAAAACGGACAAACGGGACTTAGTATAAGAGCATCGAGTTCCGGATCCACTATGGGGCCTCCTGCAGCAGCAGAATAGGCCGTAGAACCGGTTGCAGTTGCTACAATAATACCGTCGGCCTTGAATTTACCAAACGAAACTCCGCTTGAAGCTACATCGAGCATAACAATACGCGCAGCCCCGTAAGCAGATATTACTGCATCATTCAATGCTGTTTGTGAAAAAATCATTTCTTTGTTCCGTATAAGTTCGACACGAAGCATATTGCGCTCAATAGGAACAGAACCGGAATCTATAAAACGGGACAAACTTTCTTTCCAGGCATTTCTTTGAATACCGGCTATAAAACCGAATTCCCCGAGATTTACAGGGAAAATAGGAATACGCCTGGAAGCACAAAAACGGGCAGTAAACAGTACCGTCCCGTCCCCGCCCAGGCTTACAGCAAAATCGCAGGTGGAAAAACAGCTTTCATTCACCGTACTTTGACCGGAAAATTGAATAAGAGAAGCAGAAATACCCTTTCTGTCTAAAAAGGTCTGTATTTCCGCTGCAAGCGAAAGAGCT
>JAKJFV010000138.1 GCA_022704725.1 Spirochaetota bacterium | reverse complement strand
GCTGATAATTTCTGTAATACGGGGAAGGCAGAATCCGCCCTGACAGCGGCCCATCTGAGCCCTTGTCCGCCTCTTTACGCCGTCAAGATCTTTTGCACCAATTATTGAATGAACGGACTGCACAATTTCTGCTTCTGTGATCATTTCGCACCGGCAGATGATTCTTCCATACAAAGGATTTTCTTCAATTAATTCTTCTTTTCTCTGAGGCGGAGCATTTTTAAAAACTTCAATTCCCTTTCGGACAGGATTATAATCGGGATTCAGCCTCATCTCCAAACCTGTTTTTTCAAGCAGCGAGCTCACATATTCTGCAATTGCAGGAGCAGAGGCAAGCCCGGGAGATGTTATTCCGCCAACGGTAATAAACCCCTTAATAGATTCATCTTCTTCTATTATAAAGTCGTTAATTTTCTTGCCGGGTTTTCCGTCTTCACCGCATTCATACGCAATAGCACGGGAACCGGAAAAAGAATTAATAATACTTCTTCGAGGCAAATCAGGAATTGTTTTTTCTGCTTTTTCAAAAATATACTCCTGCCCGCTTCTCGTGGTTGCATTAAAATCTTTTTCAGATTTTTCATCAGCAGAAGGACCAATTAGAATATTATAATCTACGGTCGGGGTAACGAGAACCCCTTTTCCCGCATCTGTGGGAGTTTGGAATAATACAGACTTTGCAAGAGAACAGCACTTGGTATCTAAAAGGCTGTACTCACCCTTTCGCGGCTGTATGCAGAATTGTCTTGCACCAGCCATAGCATTTACCGCATCTGCATAGAGTCCAGCTGCATTAATTATATACCGTGAACGAATATCGGACTGAGAAGTATGAAGGCTAAAATAGCCTTGTTCATCTCGAGGTGAAATGCTATAAACTTCTGTTTCTAAGAATAATTTAACACCATTTATTACAGCACTTTCTGCAATAGCCCATACTGCTTCATACGGACTGATAATTCCTGCGCTAGGGGCATATAAAGAGCAAAGGGCATCCGGGGAAACAGAACTTTCCATACTTCGCAGTTCCTCT
This sequence comes from Spirochaetota bacterium, assembly GCA_022704725.1. GTDB lineage: Bacteria > Spirochaetota > Spirochaetia > Treponematales > Treponemataceae > JAAZLA01. The sequence continues at coordinate 4,190 of JAKJFV010000138.1, read as the reverse complement.
GCATTTACTATTCGCAGATCTTTTACGCCGTTTTTCTTTCCCCTCTCAAATAAATCCTGGACTACTTTCTTTTCTTCTTCTGTAAAGGCAATTACATGAGATCCTGTTCGTTTAAAGGTAAAATGCACTTCTTTAGAAAGAGACGAATAAAGTTCGTTGCCGCGCACATTAAGTTTTGCCATGAGAGAATTGGGCTCCGGATCATAACCGGCGTGAATAATTCCAGAATTTGCCTTGGAGGTGCCGCATGAAACATCGCTCTCTTTATCTATCATGCAAATTGAAAGCTTAAACTGCGATAAGTAACGGGCAATGCAGGAACCCGATATTCCGGCCCCTATAATTGCTATATCATATTTCATAAACCTCTCCTTCTTTGCTTTTCTAGATATAGGGAGCTTCCATCTCCGCCCATTTTCTCGATCGTTCAACCGCTTTCTGCCATTGCTTATATAAACTATTTCTGTCGGTTATGGGCATTTTGGGGGTAAACATTTTATCAAGCTGCCAGCAGTCGAAAAGCTCTTCCGGGCCATTCCAAAATCCTACTGCAAGGCCGGCCAAAAAAGCAGCACCGAGGGCAGTAGTCTCAACATTTTTTGGTCTGAATACTGCAGCATCCAAAATATCAGATTGAAACTGCATCATAACATCGCTCACGCATGCTCCGCCATCAACCTTAAAAGATGAAAGAGGAGTCCCAGAATCATCGATCATGCAGGTAATAATATCTTTAACCTGAAAGGCAATTGCATCAAGGGCGGCCCTGCAAATATGAGCTTTTTTTACACCACGGGTTAATCCGACTATTGTACCGCGTGCATACATATCCCAGTAGGGTGTGCCAAGACCGGTAAAAGCAGGAACGAGAAATGCCCCGTTGGAATTGGGAACGCTCTCTGCAAGCACATCACATTCTGCTGCAGTAGAAATAAGCTCAAGTTCATCACGGAGCCACTTTATAACAGCCCCTCCCATAAACACACTGCCTTCCAGAGCATACTGAACCTCTCCGTTCAAGCCCAAAGCTATTGTTGTTAGCAGCCGGTTTTTTGAAATCACCGGTTTTGATCCTGTATTCATCAGCATAAAACAGCCGGTACCATAGGTTGTTTTAGAGTCTCCAGGGTTATGACATCCCTGACCGAAAAGAGAAGCCTGCTGATCGCCTATTGCAGAGGCTATGGGTACAGAAAATCCGCAAACTTTTTCATCAGTATTGCAGTACACCATACTCGAATCGCAAACCGATGCAAGCATTGACCGGGGAATATCAAAAAGATTAAGAAGATCCTTATCCCAATCGTGAACATAAATATTGTAAAGCATAGTTCTGCTTGCATTTGTTACGTCGGTTACATGGCATTTTCCGCCCGAAAGCTTCCAAATAAGCCAGGTATCTATAGTACCTGCTAGAATTTCACCCCTTTCTGCGCGGGGCCGGAGAGAAGGATTATTATCAAGCATCCATTTAATTTTAGGTGCAGAAAAATAAGCATCAATAAGCAAGCCTGTTTTTTCTGTTATAACCTCATTCAATCCCCGTTTTATTAACTGCTCGCACAAGGGGGCTGTCCTTCTGCACTGCCACACAATAGCATTGTGAACAGGCTCTCCGGTATTCTTGTCCCATAAAACAACTGTTTCCCGCTGATTAGTAATACCAATAGCAGCGATTTGAGAGGGACTTATTTGAGCTTTTTCAATTGTTTTTTTCATTACATTGAGCTGTGAAGAAAAGATTTCCATTGCATCATGTTCGACCCAGCCCTGTTGAGGGTAATATTGCGGGAATTCCTCATTTAAGCTGCATAATATTTTTGCGTTATGATCAAACAAGATAGCTCTTGACGTTGTAGTTCCCTGATCTAAAGCTAAGATGTATTTTTCCCCTTCACTTTTCATACTAACTCCTGCAAATAATGTGTCAAAAAATATTTTAACATCCTTTAAGGAAATTGCAATACCATTTAAGGCATAAAAAAAACCGGAATACCTTAACAAGGCATTCCGGTTCAAGGAAGAAAAAAAGAAACAATATATAGAATTTTTACATTCTATCCTTTTATAGCCCCGCCAGTGAGACCTGCAACAATGTATTTTTGGCCGGCAATAAACAAAATAATTGCCGGAATCATTGCAATTGTTAAATACGCTAACACTAAGTTCCACTGTGAAGCATACTGCCCCTGATAAGCCATTATACCCATTGGCAGTGTATAAAGTTTATCTGAGTTAAACACGAGCAGCGGCAGAAAAAAGTTATTCCAGCTCGCAACAAGAATGATAATTGCAGTAGTAGCCAAAATTGGTGTTGACAGGGGAATAACCATGTTAAGCAGGAATCCTACTGGTCCATAACCGTCTATAGAACAGGCATCTTCAAGGTCATTAGGAATACCCTTGAAAAAACCTATAAGTAAAAGAACCGTCATTGGTATTTGAAATGCAACCTGAGGCAAAATAACGCCAAAATATTTATCAACAAGACTCAGACTCCGCAGCTGCAGATACAAAGGCAGCATGGCAACTGTTAGAGGGAACATGAGCCCCAGCATAAAATACGTTCTTAAGAATTTTGCAGCCTTGAACTTAATACGTGCAATTGCAAAGGCAGCCATAACACTCACTACAAGAGTGATTAATATTGTAAAAGCCGATACAAACAGTGAGTTTCGAAATGATTTCCAAAAAGCACCTGACGTCCCTGACAAAATTTCTAAATAGTTTGTACCTATAAATGGATTAGGAAGACCTACAGGATCGGTAAAAAGCTGACCATTTGTTTTAAAACCTGCCATAACTCCCATGTAAATTGGAAAAAGAACTATTATTGATAAACCTATGCAAAAAACATAATGAAGTGTATTTGTTATTGTACGGCTAGTAGATATTGATTCTTTCATTACTATTTCTCCTCTTTATCAAAGGTAAACTTGTTGTAAAAAATACTGAAAACCAGGCAAAAAGTAAAAATTACAATTGCAACAGCACTTCCGTAACCGATATTCATTCGTTTCATACCATATGTATACAAATAAGTAACCATTGTTTCAGATGCATTAACAGGACCTCCCCGGCTCATTGCCCAGACTACATCGAATACTTGTAATGAACCGACGATTGAGAAGAAAACCGAAATAAAAAGTGTGGGCTTAAGCATTGGAATAACAATTTTCCATGTTGTTTGCATTTCTGATGCACCGTCAACTTTTGCAGCCTCCCGGATATCTTCCGGAATATCCTGCAGACCTGCTATTAAAATCGACATATGGAAACCGAAATATTTCCATACAAGGGCTACCATTATTGCACCGAGTACTGTTTTCGGATCAGCCAGAAAAGCAGGAACCGGGCTTTCAGGAGCAAATGCAGTATACAGAGCCTTGATAAAACCATATTGAGGATTATATATAAACTGCCATAACAAACCGGTTATAACTTCTGACAAAACATAGGGAAGAAAGAAGAAAGTACGGAAAAAGACCGCACCTTTAAATTTCTTATTATTTATTAAGAATGCTACATATAAAGCAAGTGGAATTTCTATAACAAGTGAAAGAGCTACAACAATTATATTATTACGTATTGCATTTATGAACACAGGGTCCTGGAAAAGATTTACAAAGTTATCTAGACCCCTGAATTTATCTTGTGATAAGGGACCAAGGCCATTCCATTTAAAGAAACTAAAAAAGGCAGCTTGAAATACTGGAAACACTACTAAATAAGTAAACAGTATAACTGCTGGAGCTACTAAAATGGTAATAAGCAAAGTTTGTTTACGTTTCTTTATCATTTTAAATTTCCTATAAAAAAAGCCGCCGGATGAATATAAAACACCTTCTTCCGGCAGCTCTACTGTTGATGAAGGCTTAAAATCGAAACAATCCTAAGCCTTTAACCATTTAGTTATCTTTGTAAACTTTCTGAATGTCAGCACAAGCCTTAGCAGGAGTTTTTGTTCCTGCAAGAATAGCCTGAACATTGTCGTTTACTGCACCGCCGGCTGCGGGAGAAAGATCCTGGTCAGGATAAAGCTGGAAGAATGTACATTCATCAAGAAGTTTTTTTACCAGCTTCATGTTCGGCTGAGCAGCAAGACCTGATTCTGCACCTTTTACAGTTGGAATAATTAGTCCAAGTTCTGCCATACGTGCATTGTTTTTCTGGTTAACCATAAACTGTAC
>JAKJFV010000137.1 GCA_022704725.1 Spirochaetota bacterium | reverse complement strand
GAAGTGTCAATTAATCACAGCATTCATCCGGAAATTATGACTATTTCCGGTACGGAATTTATGCATTATTGTGAAAAGGCAGGATACTATAGATTATCAATTTGCGATAAGCATATTATCAGTCTTGAAACTATTCAGCAAAAAGAAGGTTCTCTTGTACACAAAGACCCTTTTGACCGGATTCTCTTAGCTCAGGCAAAAGCTGAGAATTTCATTTTCCTGACTCATGACTCAGCTTTTTCGTCCTATGATGAAAATTGCTATATACTTGTCTAAATTTGTTTGCTTTATATCTACGATCTGTTCACATAATTTTTAAAAAAACCACTTGTATAGTATTTTACTGTGCAGTATAGTTTGCGCACTATGAAAAACATTGATATACGAACAGGCGCCCTTGCGCCGCTTTTAGTAAAGTTATCGCTGCCGGTACTGGCAGGTCAGGTTTTCGGACTTTTATATAACCTAGTGGATACTTTTTTTATTGCCCGAATAGATACCTCTGATCCCTGGCTTGTAGGAGCAACAGGGCTTGTTTTCCCTATTTACTTTATTTTCATGGCAACAAGCTTTGGTATTACCGGAGGTGTTTCTTCTCTGGTTGCCCGTGCTATTGGAGCCGGTAAAACTCAGGAGCTCGATAAAACTGCAGAAAGCGGTATATTCCTGTCAATTACTGCCAGTGTTATATGTTTAGCTGTGATGTATCCTCTAGGGGATCCACTTCTTCGTTTATTCGGCGGATCAAATGAGCTGCTTGCATATGGTAAACAGTATCTTTGGTGGGTCCTCCCGACAGTCCCTTTTATGATGTTCAATGCCGTTTTTACCGGAATTCTCCAGGGAGAGGGAAGAACAAAGCACATGATGGTGTCCATGATGATAGGTACTATTGTAAATATTATTTTAGATCCAGTGTTAATTTTCGGGGCAAAGATGGGACTTGGGGGTGCCGGTTTAGCAACAGCAATCGGTAATGCATCATCATCTGTTTATCTTCTCGTTGTCTTTTTAACAAGAAAATCTACAGTAAAAATACACTGGAAAGCCTCAAATATTTCATTCCCTGTTATGGGAGAAATAATCCGGGTGGGACTTCCTCAAAGCATTATGAACTTTTTAGCTTCAATTAGCTTTATATTCTATAACCGGATTATGGTAAGCATTAATCCAATGATCATTACGGCTTTTACCCTATATTCACGTCTTGAACAGCTGGCCTTAATTCCCATTTGGGCAGTTTCGAGCGCTCTTTCTTCTATTGCGGGTCAGGCTGCCGGAGCTGGAGATTTTAAAAGGATGAAGGATTCGTCCCGTGTTTCAAGTCTTCTTTGTTTCGGTGTCTGCGGTGTTCTATTTTTTGTGTTTGTTATTTCAAGTTCGAGGCTTTTCGGCGTTTTCCAGAGCGACCCTCAGGTTTTGCTTTTAGCCTCTCAAATTGTTCTTTGGATGGCGCTTGCCTCGTATTTAGCTATTCCTGTGTTTATGGCAAATACTATTATGTCGGTAGCTGGTTTTGCAAATAGAAGTCTCATTTTTACGATTATTAGAATTTACGGTCTCAATGTTCCTGCTTGTATACTCGGCGCCTACGTAATAGGAAAAAATCTGAGTTCAACCATGGTTGCAATTTTTGTTTCATCTGTAATTACTGTTATTATGTATCTCATTATTGAGAAGAGGTTTTTCTCGAGTTTGGAAAAGGGTACACTGCATATAAGTGTTTTGAAGAAAGATGAAGTACCGGCGCAGAAGTAAAAAAATGTATTATTGCCTTTATAGCATCTTTTAAGGTATAAATAAGGGTATGACAACATTACAAATTACCCTGCTGCTTTTAAGTGTTTGTGCTGTGTATGCCTTTACGGCAGGACTCATCACCCGTAATTACTCTCAAGTCGATCGTCTTTGGTCAGTACTGCCTCCGGTGTATGTATTGATTTGGGCGTTTGACTTCGGGAAGTATCCCTTGTTCTGGCTGACAGCTATTCCCGTAGTTATGTGGGGCGTCAGACTTACCTGGAATTTTTCGCGGCGCGGAGGCTTTGCCTTCAGCTGGAAAAAAGGTTTCTATGAAGAAGACTACCGCTGGCCGATTCTTCGGGAAAAGATTCCAAACAGGTTTCTTTTTGAGCTGTTTAATCTCTTTTTTATAACAGGATTTCAGCTTGGTCTTGTTTTTCTTTTCACCTATCCTGTGTACCTTACCGGTCTTGCTGCCGCAGAAGGCTGTTCAATACAAGGCATACATATTGTATTAGCTCTGGTTCATCTTGTGCTTCTTATCCTTGAAACAATTGCAGATAACCAGCAGTTTGCATATCATGCACGTAAAAAAGATGCATCGGATCCTGATTACAAGCGCCTGTCGTTAGGATTTAATACATTCGGATTATGGCGTTTTTCCAGACACCCCAATTATGTGTGCGAGATGACTCAATGGGTTGTTGTAATGCTTTTTGCCTTTTTTACGCTCGGATCATTTAATGTGTTTTTTCTTGCTGCTCCTGTGCTTATAATTCTTTTTATGGGCAGCACCGTTATGGCGGAAATAATTACAACCTCAAAATACAGCAGGTTTAAGGACTGGAAGAAGGCAACTCCCCCCTGGATACCCTTTATTGACTGGCCTTTTAGAGCTAAAAATAGAAAAATCTTTTTTGATTCTCTTAAATAGAAACAGCATTTAAATTTCATACTTGGTTCTGTAAAAGCCTGCTCCTTTTGGTAAAATCTTAAGAATGCAGGCTTTTTTGTATGTAAAATATAAGTCAAAAATCTTATAAATGTAATTAAATTACATAAATTATTTGACTTTATTATTCTCAAGTGATATCGTATTATGGCACAGGGAACTGGCACTGCAGCAGTAATTTCTGCGGCTCTTTTACGTTTATGTGTGATGAACACTAGTATACCGTAAAATTACAATAGAACGGAAGCATAGGAGACAAGAATGAATAAAACCAAAAACTTGAATATTTGTTATATAGGAGGGGGTTCACGGAACTGGGCGTGGGTTCTCATGAAGGATCTTGCAGCTGAAAAAGACCTTTCTGGTACCATTAAACTCTACGATATTGATGTTGAGGCTGCAGAGGCAAATGAAAAAATAGGCAACGATCTTATGGCTCAACATAATCCGGGGCAATGGAAATTTAAGGCTGTAAGCGATTTAAAAGAAGCATTAAACGGCTGCAATTTTATTTTTCTTTCAATTCTGCCTCTCGATTTTACCGAGATGGCCGTTGATGTTCACCTTCCAGAACGGCACAACATATATCAGTCTGTGGGGGACACTGCAGGACCCGGAGGAATGATTCGTGCGTTAAGAACTATTCCTATGTATCAGGAAATAGCAAGCGCAGTGGAAAAATATGCTCCGAATGCCTGGGTCTTTAATTATACTAATCCGATGACAATCTGCACGCGTACTCTCTATAAACAGTTTCCCGGCATTAAGGCTTTCGGATGCTGCCATGAGGTATTCGGGACTCAAAAACTCCTGGCACATGCAGCGGAAGATGCAGGACTTGCTCCAAAGGGAAGCATTAAGCGGGAAGATATTAAAACTAATGTTGCCGGCATTAATCACTTTACCTGGATCGATAAAGCATCATGGCGCGACGTCGACTTGTTTCCGGTATGGGATGCTTTTGTACAAAAATATTATCAGGACGGCTACGATGAGGGCGGCGACAGCAACTGGTTGAATAACTTTTTTTCCTCTATGGACCGTGTAAAAATGGATCTTTATAAGAGGTACGGACTCATTGCAGCCGCGGGAGACCGGCATCTGGCAGAGTTCTGTCCTCCTTCCTGGTACCTTTCGAGTCCAGAACAGGTAAAGGAGTGGAAGTTCACACTCACACCGGTTAATTTTAGAATAAATATGCGCGAGGATTTGAAGAAAAAAAGTCTTGCCTATAAAGAAGGCAAAGAGAAGATGGAAATATCAGACTCTGGAGAGGAGGGCATAGTCCTTATGAAGTCTCTTCTCGGGCTGGGCGATATTGTAACTAATGTTAATCTTCCTAACCGCGGTCAAATGCCGGGGTTCCCTCTGGATGCTGTCGTTGAGACCAATGCTGTTTTTTCGCGCGACACTGTAAATCCTGTTGCGGCAAAGGCATTCCCGCAGTCTTTACATTCGCTGACTATGGTTCATGTCGGAATACAGGAAGGAATTGTTGAAGCCGCATTCGAAAGGAATTTAGAAAAAGCCTTTTTGGTTTTCCTAAATGATCCTCAAATTCACAAGCTTAGTATTAACGAGGCAAGAGCTTTATTTGATGAAATGGTCGAAAAAACAGTACCAAAAAAATTCGGTTATAAGTAATTACATTAAAGAGAGGGATTCTGACCCTCTCTTAATTACTGAAGGAACCATAATGAGTTTTTGACGGGATGAAGATGAGTCTTCTATTTTTTTAATGAGAAGTTCAAATCCTGTTCTTCCCATTTCGGTCAAGTCTACGCTTGCAGATGTTATATCTATACCCAGCAGGCGCAGTGTTTGGACTTCGTCGAAAGAAACAAGGGAAATATCTTTCCCGATTTTTAGTTTTTGCTGATGTATGCATTTTATTGCGGTCATAGTAAGAAGGCCGTTACAGGTAATGATCGCAGTCGGACGATCGGGGCTTGTCAGGACGGATGAAAGGATTGGAACGGCAATATCGGTGTCGGTGTAGCTGGCAAAGATAATCTGTTCCGGGGAAAAGGGAAGATCGAATTCCCGAAGAGCATTTTTAAAAGCTGTTACACGTTTTTTTGTGACGCTTGAATCTTCTTCCCCTGCTATGAGTACAATTTTTTTATGACCGCTTACAGCGAGTGTTTCTGTTAAAAGAACCATACCTGCTGTATCATTTCCTTGTCGATGAGGACTATGGGTGTTTTAGCACTTAGAAGAAGATCTTTTAGACCTTCATCGCGGTCGCCGCGGCTTGAACTCATGAGGATAATACCGTCGACCTTTTGAGTGATTGCTTTATCTAAATAAGCAATTTCGTCTGAGGAATTATCCTGCGTATCAAATAAAAGAACATCGTAGGATGCAAGGTGGGCATTGCGGGTAACTCCGCGGATAATTTCGCCGTAAAATGGATTGTGAATATCGGGGAGTATGAGTGCTAACGTTTTATGAGGAGCGGGAGCATAATACTTATAGTTATTTTTGTTTTCTTCAAGAAACTGAATAACTTTCTCCCGTGTTTCGGGTTTTACAGCATTGCTGTTA
>JAKJFV010000136.1 GCA_022704725.1 Spirochaetota bacterium | reverse complement strand
CACCGGGGACGCATCAATGTATACTAAAAAAGCTGTTTATCTTGACAGTGATGAGGCAGTGAGTTTGTGGGATCATGCAATGCAGGGACTTCTGTATGCGCTGCAGTTTGGTTCTCACGGTTTAATAGAGATGGGTAAGGGCGACTGGAATGATGCATTATCCGGCCCCGGTGAAAAAGGAGGATCTGTATTTTTAAATCAGATTGCCTACTTAGCACTTTCTCAGGCGGAAGACATTGCATTAAAACACGGCTTTTCTATACCTCTTTTTAACGGTTTATCCCTCTCAGAAACAAAAGAAAAGCTGTACCGGGGATGCATGAAATATTGGAACGGATCCTGGTTTGCCCGCTGTGTTTCGGACAAGGGACTTATTCTTGGAACCCGTAAAACTTTTAAAACAGAAGACGGCTTTGTATCAGACGGAACAGAACGGCTCTTTTTACTGAGTCAGGCATGGTTTGTTATAAGCGGAATGAGCAATAGAAGTACAGAAGACGGGAGAATCGGTAATACTGCGCTTTCTTCTATGCTTTCCCATCTTGAATGTTCAGAGGGCTTACTTAAAATGGCTCCAGGCTATAGTGAATTTGAAGAAAGCGCAGGAAATATTTCCGGTCTGGCTCCCGGAATGGCGGAAAACTATGCAATATACAACCATGCAGCCTCTTTTGCCGTCTATGCTCTATTTAAGGCCGGAAGAAACGAAGAAGCGCTTCGTATAATGAGTAAAATTCTTCCATTTACAAAAGACTGGAAAAAAACAAAGGCTGAACCCTACGTACTGGTTAATTTTTACAACGGCGGTTTTTATGAAGAGAAAAAGGGAACAGGCGGAATCAGCTGGCTTACCGGAACTGTTAATTGGCTGTCCATGAGCCTGTACGATTACATACTGCCTCAAAATCTGGACTTGCCTTTTTAATGATGGTGATACGGGTTTGATGGGGCAGAGCTGGTTCTTTCCTCTTTTGAGAGAATCTGTACACAATGAAGTGTACGGTTTTATTATGTTATGGTTTGTAGTTATCTCAATACCGAGTTCGGGATTTTTTCCTTTGCGGCACGTATAAGTTCTTCTACCTGTTCTTCGGTATATGGTGTAAGGTCATTGTAAGACGGATCAAGACAGTTTTCATTTCTAAACTGCGCAAAGTACCATGAGGCATCCTGAGGCAGCAGTTTTGCTATAGAGTCAATATCAGACCTGGATACGAGGGGCGGTACAAGAACTGTTCTAAATTCCCTTTTTTCTGGCGGAAGCGATGAGACAAGTTCAACGGCTTTTTTTATCTTATTTTGCGCACTCATCTGTCCTGCAGGGCTGTGAGCTCCTCCGAGATCTGCATAGCGGTCGGGACTTGTTTTAACATCAAGTGCTATGTAGTCGGGGCAGAGTTCCGGATCTGTAATTATTCTTTCAAGCCGGTCAAACATAAGCCCGTTGGTGTCCAATTTTATCTTATACCCGAGTCCCCGTGATTCAGTTATTAACCGGGGCAGATACGGTGATAATAAAGGTTCGCCTCCTGAAATAACAAAGCCAGTAAGCACAGAGGCTCTTTTTTTGAGGTGTTCTATTACTTGTTTAAAACTTACAGCCTCGTAATCTTCCGGTTTACCTGTCACAAGTTCGGTGTTATAGCAGTAGGGGCAGCGCAGATTACAGCCCTGCAAAAACAGGGCCGCTGCAACGCGGCCCGGAAAATCTACAAGTGATGTTTTTATGAGCGCGCCGATTTTCTTTTCTTCATCGACGGCCGGAAAATCATCTATCATACAGCAGTTAATTCTAATGCCGGTTCCAGTACTGCACTTAATTCCTGCGCGGTATGGGCACGGGCAATTTCATTTCCCTGTTCATCAAATACTACTACAGTAGGTGCTGCAAAAATCTGAAGCTCACGTGCTCTTTCCAATCCCTGTTCTGTATCTACATCTATGCATGAGCCGGATACAGTGCAGTTTTCCAGATATTCTTTTACCGGCGGACAGTTAGGACATGTTTTTCGTGCAAAAAATTCATAATGAATTCCGTTTGTACTTTGAACCTGCTGCTGTTCACAAATTTGCTGAATAGCTTCCTGTACAGTCTCTGTTCCAGTCAATTTATGTGAAGGAGTCTGCTCATATACAAACTGTTTGCGGTGATTATATTCTTCCCGCTTTCCCTTATTCCAGTTTCGTACAGAGCGGTAGTATCCGACAATGCGTGCATAAACCTCTGTTTCTGTTCCTCTTACCTGGGAAAGAGCTTCCTTTGTGTGTGCTATGTCAGCTTCAATTGCTCCCAAGTCCCGTACTTTTGCTGTTATCATCATTTTTCTATTCCTCCCGTAATAATAACTATAGGTCAATAAATCGTAGTTGTAAAGTGATAAAATCACGCCCGCTGTGCCAAAGCCTGTTCTTTTTCCGCTTCAAGCTGCACGAGCCGTGCTTTTAGTTTCTGCTCGGCTTCCGCCCTGCATTTGGGACACTCAAATGTTTCACCTGCCAAATAGCCGTGAATACGGCAGATTGAGTAGGTTGGTGAAATAGTTAAGTATGGTATGCGGTAATTGGCCGTGATAGAACGGACCAAGTCTCTGCATGATTTCCAGTCTTTAATAGCCTCTCCCATAAAGGTATGGAATACAGTTCCCCCGGTATACTTTGTCTGCAGTGCTTCCTGATGATCCAGTGCTTCAAAAACATCGCTGGTGTAATTAACCGGAAGCTGGCTCGAATTTGTATAGTAGGGATCTCCGTCTCCCGAGGTAATGATGTCGGGGTAGCTTTCCTTGTCATGACGGGCAAGCCGGTAAGAGGTGCTTTCTGCAGGAGTTGCTTCAAGATTAAATAATTCGCCCGTTGCTTCCTGATAATCTGCTAAACGCTGTCTCATGTGAGTTAGAACTTTTTCTGTAAAGGCCTTTCCCGCGGGATTAACAATGTCGTAGCCGAGGAAATTGAGGCAGCATTCATTCATACCGCATAGACCGATTGTATTAAAATGGTTATCGAGTTTAGTAAGGTAGCGTCTTGTATAGGGGAAAAGACCGCCGTCGAGAAGTCTCTGTATAACCTTTCGTTTTGTACACAAGCTCTCTTTTGCAAGATCCATTAAGTAATTGAGTCTTCTAAAAAACTCTGATTCATTTTTTGCAAGATAGCCGATCTGGGGCATGTTTATAGTAACAACACCCAAAGAGCCGGTGAACTCGTCTGAGCCGAATAGACCTCCGCCTCTTTTGCGCAGTTCACGCTTGTCGAGCTGAAGGCGGCAGCACATGGATCGTACATCGCTCGGATCAAGATCAGAGTTAACAAAGTTCTGGAAATACGGTGTTCCGTACTGGGCTGTCATTTCAAAAAGGAGGCGTGCATTTTCGCTGTCCCAATTAAAATCTTTCGTAATGTTATAGGTTGGAATAGGGTAGGCAAAGCCGCGGCCCGCTGCATCTCCTTCAATCATGAGTTCGATGAAAACCTTATTTATAACATCCATCTCCCTTTGACAGTCGCCGTAGGTAAAACTCATTTCCTTGCCGCCGACCATAGCAGGTTTGTCTTTTAAGTCGCCCGGTACTATCCAGTCAAGCGTTATATTGGTAAAAGGCGCCTGTGAACCCCAGCGGCTTGGTGTGTTGACTCCATATATAAAGCTTTGAATACACTGGCGTACTTCTTTTTCTGTTAAGTTGTCTTTTTTTACAAAGGGTGCCAAGTAGGTATCAAATGAGCTGAAAGCCTGTGCGCCGGCCCATTCGTTCTGCATAATACCGAGAAAGTTAACTATCTGGTTTACGAGTGTAGAAAGGTGGGTTGCAGGAGTGGACGTAATTTTGTCGGGTACTCCCCCTAATCCGTCTGCAACCAGCTGGCGGATAGACCAGCCTGCACAATAGCCTGAAAACATAGAAAGATCGTGTATGTGAAAAGCGGCAGTCTTGTGAGCTTCTGCAATTGCATCAGAATAAATATTTTTAAGCCAATAGTTAGCGGTAATTGTACCGGAATTATGTAAAATCAAGCCGCCGAGAGAGAAATTGACGTTCGCGTTTTCATTAACGCGCCAGTCTGACTGGCTTAAATAACCGTCCATGGTCTTATTAATGTCGATCATGAGGTTTTTTGCATCACGTATGGCATCATGCTTGGCACGGTAAAGAATATAAGCCTTTGCGACCTTAACTTCACCGCGCTCGATGAGGACGGACTCTACAATATCCTGAATCTCTTCAATTGCAGGAATAGAATGAGAGTGCCGTCCTGCCATCAATGACCGCAGTTTTTCTTCTACAGCCTGGGTAAGGTATTCCGCCTTATCCGGATCTGCCATTTTTTCCACCGCTTCAATGGCTTTTCCAATAGCTGCACTAATTTTTGAACGATCGTAATCCCGTATTTCCCCCGATCGTTTTACAACATTTCTGATGAACATGGCTGTTTCTACTTCACTGTTGGTTCCCAAAAAGTTTTTCCATTCCGGGAATACCGTCTGTCCGCTCATTTTTCCCCTCCCAATGTATTACTGCAAGAATTGTCCGGTATGGACAAACTCTTGTTTACCTCTGTTATAAATTCTTCCAGGTTTTCAAAATGCCGGTAAACCGAAGCAAACCGGATATATGCTACCTTGTCCACTGCAAGTAATTTTTCCAAAACTAAATCCCCCAATTCTGATGTTGTTATTTCACGGGTAGATTTACCCTTCATAATTGCAAGATCTTCAATCTCATTAACAATATTTTCTTTAGCTGCTGTAGAAAGAGGTCTTTTTTCCAAAGCACGCTCAATACCTTTTTCCAGCTTTGCGCGGTCAAAGGGCTGCCTTCGGTTATCTCTTTTTACAACCATAAAGGGTTTTTCTTCAATGTGTTCATAGCTGGTAAAGCGGTATCCGCAGCTGACACATTCTCTGCGGCGTCTTATGCTTTCTCCGTTGGCCATGGTTCGTGATTCTAATACCTTATCATCGAAGCTCCCGCAGTAGGGACATCTCATACTTTTAGTACTCCCGAAAATACATAGGAGTCCGGACAGTTGTAAGACTTTGTATGTCTTTCAAACTGCTTTAACCCTTTGTATTAAAATCATTTAAGTTTTTTTGCAAAATAAACTAGCGCATATACGAAAACAACATAATGTATATAGTGCTTTTTTTGTTATGTTTTAATATTATAACACTATATACATAAAAGCAAGCTTAAAATGGGAAAAAGTTATTTTTTTTTATATTTTTTCTGAAGATGAAAAAAAAGTACGGGC
>JAKJFV010000135.1 GCA_022704725.1 Spirochaetota bacterium | reverse complement strand
CTGCTGATACTTTTTATTTTTGGAATCAGCTTTGTTATTTTATCCGGCAGGACTATGAAAAAGTAAAAGATTATACCCAGGAAGATATATCAGTCTTACAGGCTATTCAAATAACAGAAATTGCGGTTACCTATTTCAAAACAAGGATTCAGCAGGACCAGCAAAGAGCAAATGCTCTTAAGGCTCTTGAACAAATATTGGGAAAACCGCCGTACTATTTTAACAATGACTCAATTTCACGCTTTGTCGATTCAAGAGGTATTCCCCTTCTTGGACAATATACAGAGCAGGATCTTCATGACTGGCTTCACGATGCAACAACCTCGCTCGACAAAAATAATCTTCCTCCCCTTTTAGTGTTCAAGCTTGAATCAGAACAGCGCTTCTTTATATACAAAAATAAGGTTATACCCCTCATTGTCCGCCTTGCAAGCGATGCCCGCGATACCATAAGCGGAATCATTGTAAAGGAATGGTTTTCGCTGCTCAAAGACTATGAGACAATTCCTGCAGTAAAAGAGCAAAAAGCTTTTGAGCAGAGACTTGAAGAAGCAGTTCGGGTTCACTCCCCTGTTCTTTATGCGCTCCTTACCTCTAACTTTTTACCCTTGGTACATTATGAGACCCGTTCGTCTCAAGAACCGGTAAGCGAAAAAATTAATCTTTTTGTGAATGGTAAACTTATTCCATACAGTGAACTTCTTATGTTCAACAGACAAGAACTGCTCACCGATGCAAAGATCCTGCTGCCTTTCTGGTATACAGTGCCTATTCTCTCCTGGATTGCCGCACTTTTATTTAAAAAACCGAAGAAAAAAAATAAAACTATAAGCAAAACACCGGAAAAAGTAAACTCTGAAAAAGACGAGAATACTGATCATCATCATAATTCCAAGAAAGCAGAACTTAAAAATGCGGCGGTAGAAATAGAAAGGAAACTCGTTCCCGACGGATCAAGTTTGGAAGAAGAACTCAAAACAAATCTTCATGCATGGAACAAGATGCTTAATAAGCAGTCGAGAGAACATCTAACAGAAGATGTAAATTCCCTTATACGTGACTATATGCGGAAAATTTTAAGAACTATACGTTCTTCAAATTTCACAGCGGAACGCATACAGGAACTCTCGCAAACATTAATTAATACTCCTTCGCTGCAGAAAATACGGGACAGAAAAGAACTCGACACCTATGTGCAGCTCTTCATGATACAGCTTGTTAAAAATATTAAATAAATTTCTTAAAAATTCGTTAGAAACACCTCACTAATGTCTATAACATAGATGCGGCCGCATAAATTTTATAGTGTAGGAGTTTTAGACACATGAATTCAATTAATTCACTCGTTATTGAAGGAAACATCGTTAGAGATCCGTTAGCAAAAGAAACTGCACGAGGAACTGCACTTTGCACATTTTCAATTGCTGCAAACCGCTCATTTAAGAATTCAGAAGGCGGCTTTGATAAAGAAGTATCGTATTTTGATGTTGAAACTTGGGGAAATTTAGCTCAAACCTGTTCAGCAAACGGAGGAAAAGGACGAGGTGTGAGAGTCATCGGCAGGCTTAAGCAGAATAGATGGACAGGAAGTGATGGGAAAAATTATTCAAAAATATCTATTGTCGCAGAACATGTCGAGTTCAAACCTGTATTTAATAAAAATCATGACGCAGATGATGAAGAAACTATTCGTGATATTCTGCATCATGTTGTTGAAGAAAAGGAGCCTATGCCGGCATTCTAAAAAAAATAACCATAGAAAATTCCTTTTCTATGGTTATTTTGTAACTACAAAGAAGTGCGCCGCATTAGATTAACGGCCTTTCCGGTCATTTTTAGACCGCCCCTTTTTGCCGTCAAAGGAACGAGAGCGGGAAGTACTGTCTTTACTATACCCAGTTTTATACGGCTGAGGCTGTCTTTTTCCGCGTAAGGGTGCAGCACTTCGCTCCTTTTTTGCACGTTCAGCAGCATTTTTAAAGTTTTCGATTTTTTCAGGTGAATAAAAACCATCCTTCCAATTAAACCTGCTTATGTCTTCCAAAGGTTCACCCTTGTATAAGGCCTTTAAAATCTGTTTAAACATTACCTTTGTTATCTGGGTTTTTGAAAGGTCTATGAGGAAATGAGTAAATCCTGCTGTTTGTAAAAATTTCCATTTATCAAGTATAGAAAAAGGTTTTTCGGGGAGAACAAAGGAGCCGTCAGCTGTAGAAAGAGCTTTAAAAACGCCTCCTTCTTTGTCTTGGAAAAAGGTAAAGTCATATGAGGAGGGTAATTGAAACCTCATTCTAAAAAGCGCAGGGTATGCAAAAAGAGGGACTAAAACGCGTTTTCTATGCTGCGCATCGAACGTTGACTCAAGATTCAGTCTGGAGTTTTCATAAGGAGATATAAATGCTTCAAGCTTTTGATTTTCTAAAAATGAAACTGCCCAGCGGTTAAAGGTGTACAAGTAAGGTCCCGCTATAAGGAAGCAGCTGCTGTCTCTAAAAAGAGCCAGGTGTGCCGGATTATTCACAATCCAATTTCTGTATCCTTCAGATAAAAGATACGATACCGTTTGTGCCAGATTATCCTCTACAGCCTGCGGGCAAAAAGGATCAAGAGATATAAATATCTGTTTTTTGGAAACCGGCAATGTTTCTTTTTTTTCTATTAAGGCCTGTTGTGTTTCGCTGTTAAGTTCAAGAATATACCGGACGGGGTTTTCATTAATAACACCAAAAAGATCTTTAACAGTAGAAACCTGTACATATATGCCTTCGGGAAAGTATTTTAGGTCTTCTTTCGATGTTGAGGTTAAATCCATAACAGGAAGCTGTTGCGCACCAGGCTGAGACCTGAATCGGGATAAATCATGAGGAAGAACATGAGGGTAGCGCTTTGACATAGACTTTGTCTGAATAAGATATACGTTATCTCCTGTTGAGAAACCCTGAGGAATATCTATCCATCTTTCATTGTCTATAGTTTTTACCTGTTTAACTTTATAGCTTTCACGGTTTGAGTCATCCTTTCTATGAAGCCGTATTGAATCTCCTGCATCCGGATCATATGAACCGCCCCGTAATACAGCAAAGGTTGTTTTTTCTTTTACACTTTCAGGATTTGAAGCTTCATGTTCTATTGTATCTTGGTCTGATTCATCTACACTTGATTCCTGTCCGTCAACGATAGAACGAACTTCAAGAGTTTTCATGCGTTCAATTTTTCCAAGATAGATTCCGGTTCCGCCTGCCTGCTTTGGATCGAGCAAATTATCAGCCTTTGAAGACTCATACCAGTACATTGTTTTTGAACGCGCAAAATCGGTTGAAAGCATGCGTTTGGCAGCCGCAATTGCACCTTTTTTATCTGTTTCCCAATTATTTAAAACATACCGGTATGCAGCAGTTACACTGCCTACATATTCTGCGCTCTTCATTCGTCCTTCAATTTTAAACGAATCAACACCGGCTTTTACTAAATCGGGAATTTTTTCTATTAATTGAAGATCATGCGGAGAAAAATAATACCCCTGCGCAAGTCCTCCGGGTACTTCTGCTGAATAAAACCGGCGGCAAGCCTGCGTACACATACCGCGATTGGCCGATTTTCCGCCGAGGTAGCTTGAAAAAAGACAAAGCCCCGATTCACTAACACAAAGAGCACCGTGAACAAAAACTTCCAGCTCTGAATTTGTTCTTTGCCGGATTGCAGTCACCTCTTCCAGCCCTAATTCCCGTGCAAGTACAACCCTTTTTAAACCGGCCTTTCCAAGAAGGTTTACCGCATTAGCACTTGCTGCATTAAGCTGGGTGGAGGCATGCATACGTAAATTCGGGAAAAATTCCTGAACCATACGGATAACACCCATATCCTGTACAATAATTCCATCCGGTCCTATTTTATTTAAATATGCCAAAAAGCGGTATAAGCGTTCAAGTTCCCATTCCTCAACAACGGTATTAACCGTTACGAAAATCTTCTTTTTTTGTCTATGTACCGACTCAACTGCCGCTTCAAACTGATTCCACGCAAAATTTGAGGAACGTAAGCGGGCATTAAAACTTTTAAGCCCCATGTACACTGCATCGGCGCCCTCACCGATCGCTGCATCGAGCGCTTCGACATTACCTGCCGGGGCCAATAATTCTGCCATAGCTGTCACTATAGCAGAATTTCATCTTTTAAGATAGTACAGTCTTCCTCCGCCCGTACACAGTGAAAAGCTTCATTTAACATAGGCCTTTGTTGAATTTTCTTTTCCCGGACTCGCACCCCCGGAGGCTGTTGTTATCCAGCTGCCGTCTTTTTGCCTGCTCAGAGTCCTTGTTGTGGTAACATTGTCGGAACACAACGCATCTTTTGGCTCCCAGCCGCTGCTCCATGCGCCGCTTTCATAGGCTCTCCTTGCAGCCTTTTCCATCTCCTCAGTTTTCCAGCCTTCTTTTCCGCTCTCACTAATAAGTAGAGCATCCAGAATTTTCCCTGTACAGGAGCTTTTAACAAGAATTACATCGTTAAGTCCTATTCTTGCCCTGGTCTCCGGGATCCAGAAGTCGCGGGCGCCGGGATTGGATTCTGTCCCGAGCGATTCATCGAGAGAGCCGTACTCGTCCCTGCAATCTTCTTCGAGAGTTCTGTAATGAAGAACGAGCATCTCATCTTTTTTTACCTCAACGGAAGGGAAAATATACCATGACTTTTCGCCGTCATAGGCATTATAAACAACAAGTCCCCCGATATTTCCGTCCTCAAGAACCTTCATCTCTACAAATTCAACCTTTGGTTTCGTATACTCTGTTCTTACCTCATTCAGCATGACAGGAGGCATTCTGTTATTGAACCCGGAAAAGGAAACAGAAAAATTCAGAGTATTGCCGGCCTCATCCTCTGCGCAGGCAAATAAGGTGTACGGGAGCCCGGGTTCCGTTTCTGAAGTAAAGACAACTGGAATAGAAAACACCGAGTCTGATTCCTGTATACACATAAGAGGATCAATAGTACAAACAGAAGAAGTTTTTGTTGTATCATTTTGGAGTTCTGCTTCGATCACCATTATTTTCTCGGTAAAATAAAGCTTCATCAACTCTGAAGAGGAAAACTGCGCTTCAATATACAGAGGAGGAGAATAATCTCCGTCTAAAATGGTAATACCGCTTGGACTTAAGGTACAGGCGGGAAAAAAAAGAACGAGCATTACAATCATAACAAGACCGGCGGCGGCGAGATAAGGCATCAGTTTTTTCATAAAACCTCCTGACTAGTTATAGTCACAGAGGCGCAGTTTTTAACGCACTGTATTAGATTTTTTTGTAAAATTATGCTAGTATCCGCTATGGCTTTCACAATTAAAATTTTAAC
>JAKJFV010000134.1 GCA_022704725.1 Spirochaetota bacterium | reverse complement strand
GAATTATCATCAATTCAACCTGTACTTCCTGTCGTTTTTGTCCTTCATATTAGCACCCATTCACGTTCATTAGCGGTTCCTTTTCTTAATCCAGCTTTGCGGCTTCGCGCCTTTGAGTGCGCTAAGGTAGATGTACCTCCCTGCACATCTACCTTCCCGAGTATTTTGCTGCGCAAAAACTCGCTCATTGCAGTAAGCAGCTCCGGTGTCTTCCATGGCAATCCTTCGCGCCTTTGCGTGAGCTCTTGTTTTTTTTCCCTTTTTTCTCTATCATGCACTCAGCGGTCGCAACTACCCGCTTTACCAAAACAAGGATATCTTTTCTATGAGTAATACTCTCAAAGGTGAAAATACAATTCGTCCGTTTGTTGTCGGCCGGAAGAACTGGCTTTTTTCCGGCAGCCCGACAGGAGCCGAAACTTCATCAAAGGTTTATACGCTCGTTGAAACAGCAAAGTAAATCTGCATGATTACTTACGAATCGTTTTTTAAAAAAGCACCGCTTGCAGAAAATGATGAAGATTGGAATAAGGTGCTTCCTTGGAACTTCTTACAGGCTGACGGGTAGTTCATTTGACGGTTACTCTTTGACTCTATTCCAGTTACAAAATCTCGAAGAACTATTCCTTCGTATGAGCAATTCTGGAAGCTTAATGAGGCTAAGTTCTTCAGAAATTATGAGTATCTAAAGATGTGATGGTGGGACTTTTTCCCTTTCGCTTGACAGGAAAAAAAAGATTTTAAGGGAAAGAGAGAATGGTGAATTAAGAAAAGACGGTTTATCTTTTAGCCTCTGCTAAGGAGTTCTCTAAAATTTTCCTCTGTAAAGAGATCAGCATCATTTGGGTTTTCAAGAAAAACAGTCACATCATCTTTTAGCTCATCAAAGGAAAGCATGTTCAGCATTGCATGTATGGAGCCCTTCCATCCAAGTTCAGGTAAAAAATAATTGACCTCACTAGATTGAGCGAGAGCATTCGAAAGAAGTAAGAAATTGGGCTCGACCGGTGGAATACGGCTAAGATACCACAGAAGATCGTACCAATCCCGTCCTTTTTGAAACGGACGTGTGAGGAGAGCTCGTATTTTACCCGCCATTAAGCAGGAAAGGGTATGGTGGCGAACTGCAAAAATCGTATGGCGGTTGACTATTTTCTTTTCTGTAATTGCCCCTTCGGGCGGAAGGGTATCAATTTCAATTTTAACTGCTATTTTTTGTTCCGGTCTTGCAGATAGTCCGCATTCGTGCAGCAGACCCGCAATTTTAATCCACCCTGTATGTACTGTTTTCCGGTCATTCCAGGTAATATCAGCTTCAAACCCTAAACGGCTAAAATCTCTTTTCATTTTAGTAAGCCAACTTACAGGATCATAGTTTTCATTACTTTCAAGGGAAAAATCCAAATCCTCAGAGAAGCGGGGCAGTGCAAAAAGAAAGCGCAAGGCTGTTCCGCCGACAAATGAAAGATTTTTAAATGCCCCCCCTTCATGAAGACTTCGTAAGGCGCATGCTTGTATATATTCTCTCATGAGATTCTGTTTTTCTGCAGGATCTGCAGCATTGGAAACAATTGTAAGTAAGTCCTGTTTCATTGTATGTGAACCCCCTCATCATACGAATCTGCATACATAATCCAGTCTGCAAGTGCTTTATTAATGGTTTTTGAGTTAAAACTCCGGGCTAGAAAGGTAAGCCTGTCAATACTTATTTCTTCAGGATTGAATCTCATGGATTCCATTCTTTCCGGACTCCAGTTCCCGCCCTCAAGATACCAAAAATCAAGAAGAGCCTGTTCCTTTTCTGCTATCTTGATTTTTTCTCCGGATATTACCTGTGTAATTGTACCTTTACCTTCTGAATCTGATATTGTCCTATACGTAAAACTCCCCCATTTGTTGGTAAAGCTCCGTGTGGGACGGGTTGAAACGCTCGTGTAGACGACAACTTTTTCGGGGATTATTCCATACCAGCCAAGCGCCCACCTCTCGGAAAGATATGACGGCTGATACAAAAGATTTGCAATTTGAGGAGCTGATAACTGCTTTTTGCAGTAATGATCTGCAAATGTGTATAAGCCCCTTCTGAGGCTTTCCAGTTTTCCTTCTTTCATAAAACGATACAGCGATGTCTTAACTGAAGACGGATTTTCTTCTTCAAAAAAAAGCGTAACGGTACTGTAATCGAACACTGAGTGTTCATGGAATGCAGAAAGGAGATTTTCGAACTTCATATTTACAATAATAGCATAATTTGTCTATTATTGTAAATAGATATTATTTGGCCTGACGTACGTAACCTTCAATAGGTTTATCATACAAAACCCAATCTATACATTTTGGCACTATCCGTAATACCCAGTAAAAGACAGGCTTTGACAAATTTCTGTGCGACAGCATCATCCGCTAAAGCAATGAGCTTTTTGATGTTACTGTCAGGTTTTGCCATGAATAACTGAGCCTGTTCATCAAGGGGTCTATCACGAAAGGCCTCATTGGTTGTTGAACAAGAGAATATTAAGACTGCGAGAAGCAGGCTTAGTAGTACACAGGAAAGAGCATATTTCATATACGTAGACTCCATGGGAAAAGGGGATGTAACAGAATAAATCCTACTTCATGTATGGTTAAATAGCCATCACTTTTTTTATCAGTTGTGCAATGCTGGGTAAAAAAGATTGCATATACACCTGACTGGAATTATACTAATAACATAGTTTTCAATACAATCAAGGAGAGATAAATGCTTAAAAAAATTGCAGCAGCGCTTGCTGTAACCTTTCAGTTTATGGTTTTACTCTATGCAGAGCCGGTAAGAGCATACTTTGCTGATGTTCCAGCAAATGATTATGAACATGTCGTTCATGCTGCGTATGACAACGATGTACTTTCTATTTATACAAAAAAAAGTAATGAAGATACTTTATCACATATTAAGTTCGATTTGATTACGGGTAAGACAACAATAGTTAAAACAGAGACCAAACCTCAATTAACCTGTATGAATACAGTAAAAACGAAGGATAATTTGTTTTATATTTACGGGCAGGAAAATAAAATAACAGTTGAAGACAGCAAGGGGCAGATTTGTTATTCTTATATTGCACCGGATGGATATACTCCCTGGAAGTTATATGCTTCTCCATTAAAGGGTGCCATTCATATAATGGTAATATGGCTGCAGCAAATCCCAAGAGATGCCTCATTTGTAAGGGGTAAAACGGTGGACACCCATAAATTAGTAACTCATACAATATTTAACGAAAATGATTACGCTAAAACTGATACAAAATCCGTGTATGACACAAAGATCCAAAAAAATTGTTGGAGTCCCGAAATACTTTTTGATACTTATGATGATTCTATCTATTTTTTTACAGATCAAATTGAAGATAACTCTTTGTGTAATCAGTATATAGACGGCGTATGGAAAGAAAATGTGATTCCATGGACGAAGGGCATTGGCGAGATATCATTCGCTTGTGATAAAGACTACATTTACTACTCATCAATCAACGGAATTTCTGCGTACAATAAAAAGACTAAGAAATGGAAGGTAATGTCATCTGCAAAACCAGAAGTTCAATCGGGTTTGAAAATAATTGCCTCTGGTTCTGGAATATATAATTATGAAATTAGAAAAATTGAAGACCCCGTCACTCGTGTATTTACAGGATTGTCGATCTTAGTTACACAAATTCAAAACAGCTCTATTACAAACTATACTCATACTATAGACGATATTCAACTTTGGCAGTCCTCTTTTTGGATAGCCGATGCAAAACACTACATGATTTGTAAAACCAACAAAGGAATACTAATACTGGAGATGTAAACATAAAATAAAAAGAGCCGAAGAATGTAAAACTCTCAATCTTCGGCTCTTCATATTTAAGAATGCACGGGTATATCTTATGCGGCTCCGTGGGTCGGAACGGTTATAATAAACTTTGTTCCCTTTCCTTTTTCCGACTGGAGCTTAATGGTGCCGCCGAGTTCTTTAACACGGTCTTTAACAAGGTTTAGCCCCACTCCGCGACCTGCGTACATGTCGGCCTGCTCTGCAGTACTAAAGCCCGATGAAAAAATTAGTTTGGTTAATACAGATTTATCTTTTGCCTGAGCCTCTGTTATTAGATGTTTCGTGAGAGCCTTTTGTGCAATTGCATCAAAATCTAGACCCTTACCGTTGTCGCGCAGTTCTATAACCATTGTGTCGCCGACAGTTTTTGCCGTAAGCTCTATTAAACCTACTTTTTCCTTTCCAAGTTCTATACGATACTCCGGCTCCTCAATTCCATGAAATACAGAATTTCTGACAAGCTGTAAAAGTATTTCCTTTATTGCACGGCGGTTTTTTCCGTTTACAATTGCGGGGTCTATAACAGGCGCATCAAAAACAACCATTTTGTGTCCTGATTCGGCTGCTTTTTCTGCAGTACGCTTAAGAAGTTCAACAAGAACAAATTCTTCCTGCATTTTCTGCGTACCCTTCGTGAATGATGTAATTTTATCGATTATTTCTTTAAATGAATCTTTAACCTTCATGATGTTTTCCAGATCAAAGGTTATACTCAATACATCGTCAAAGGAAACATCATCCTCTTTATCGCGAAGGTCCTTTATGCGGGATTCGAGATCATGGAGTTTATTACTAAAGCTGTCGAGCCCGAGAATCACTGCATTTGATTTTATTGCATGTATAGACTGATACATTTCTACCATGACCTGCCGTGAAGACATTGTTCTATTTTTTAGCACTGTATTGATTCTATTAAACTCGTAATCGGTGTCTTCAATAAAATCATTAAGAACGCGGGGTTCAACGTGAATTACTTCGAACATCGTCTGCATTTCTGCCTGCCGTTTATCTTCTTCTTCCGACAGCTGTTCCTGAAGTTCAGCTTCTTTTGTAGCATCGGTGATTGAACAAAGAATAAATCTGTCACCGTTATCTCTTTCCAGAGAAGAGAACAAGGTACGCAGTGTTTTCGAATCCTTAGAAACAGGATGTACATAGCGGAACTGATAAATCGGATTTATATCTTCGAGCATCTGGGCATCATAGGTTTTTTCCAATACCATGGTAAAGTAATCTTTTAAGGTTTCAAGCTCTTTTTGTTTTATTGAAGCGCTTAATAGATCGGTAAAAGACTGTCCTTCAAGCTCATTATCCATAAGAACATCCTCCAGGGCCTTTGAGTACTGTCCTTGTATAATACCTTTATCATCCATGAGGAATAAACCTACTTTAAGGTTGTCCTTCATTGCAGTAATGGTGTCTCTTTCTTCTTTGAGCCTTGAGGTAAGGTGCATAACCCACTTGTCCTTGGCCATCTTTGTCTGTTCGTAAACCATGGTGAGCGCTAAAATAAGAACATAC
>JAKJFV010000133.1:5154-5394 GCA_022704725.1 Spirochaetota bacterium | reverse complement strand
CAAAGCGAAATTCTTATCTCTGTTATGAAAACCATCCGTTCAACATGTATGGAAATCCAAACAGAGCTTCCCCTTCCCTGCATAGCCTCTGCTCATCTTTTTACCCTTGGTGCTCAAGCGAGCGACTCTGAACGAACTTTTTTAGGAACGGCAGAACTTGTTAATACAGAGGTTTTTGATCCATTCACCTTTACAGCTCTCGGCCACATTCATAAGCCTCAGAAAGCAGGAGAACGGGTA
>JAKJFV010000133.1:2033-5144 GCA_022704725.1 Spirochaetota bacterium | reverse complement strand
CCTTGCCTACTCATTTTCTGAAGCAGGGATTGAAAAGACTTTTTTGCATATAAGTGTAGACTGTAATCAAATTACCTATAGAGATGGTCTTCCGCCTCTTGCCGTTGTTGAAGTTTCAAAAATTCCGGTTATGCCGGTACATAGGGCAAGCCGTCTTTCAGGCTCTTTTATAGAATTTTATAATGACACTAAATTCGATGAGTATAAGGATGATTATCTCGAAATTACCTTTACTGATGAAAGCCTTATAGAAAATCCGATGCAGCTTTTAAAAACGAAGTTTCCCTTTCTGCTTTCAATAAATCAGAGTGAAGCACTCAACAGAGGTGCCCTTTCATCTTCGAGCATAAGCGAAGGAAGAAAAACAGCTCTTTCCGGAAATAAATCTATGCAGGATATTTTTAAGACCTTTGTTCAAGACCTGTATAAAGAGGAAGAAAGCATACAAATTATTAACGAACTTTTACCCTCTTTTATTGAAGCAGCTAAAGAAGCACAAGAGGGAGAACGCAGCGTATGAAGCTTATAAACCTGTCAATGCAGAATGTGGGAGCCTTTCACGGAATAACAGAAATAGACTTTTCGTCTCTTGGAGAAATATTTCTTATAAGCGGCAATACAGGTTCTGGAAAAACAACTATCTTTGATGCCGTTACCTTTGCTCTTTATGGGAAACTTCCGGGCTCAAGAAGCTCTCTTGAACTTAAAAGGTTCAGATCGGATTTTGCCCGTGATGATGAAGAATCATTTGTAAACCTCATATTTTCAATAAATCAGGACAAGTATAAAGTATATAGAAGTCTGCCGCAGCCCTATACCAAACGCGACGGTACACAGGGTTATAAGAACTCGGCTGCCTCGCTTCATAAGCAGGAGGGTATTACTTCTTCGGGTGAATTGAATTTTTCTGATACTGAAGAATGGACAATTCTGAGCGACAGTGTTGATTCCGTAAAAGATACAATTGAAACGCTTCTCGGTCTAAATTGCGATGAATTTTCAAGAATAGTGCTGTTACCGCAGGGAGAGTTTGCAGACTTTTTAAAGTTAAGCTCAAACGAACGTAAAGAAGCGCTGAGCAAGCTTTTTCCAATAGGACTATATACTTCAATTATTGCATCAGCAAAAGATAAAAGTGCTCTGTATAAGTCAAAGATTGAGTCTCTGGAGAACAGAATTAAGGACCTGCGCAATGTATACAATGAAGAAAATGGAGCTGAACAGGAAAAAGCACTAAACCAATTAATTCTTGAATTAAAAAA
Source organism: Spirochaetota bacterium (assembly GCA_022704725.1). Classification (GTDB taxonomy): domain Bacteria; phylum Spirochaetota; class Spirochaetia; order Treponematales; family Treponemataceae; genus JAAZLA01. The sequence continues at coordinate 3,882 of JAKJFV010000133.1, read as the reverse complement.
TCAAAAAGCAGCATTTGCCGAGCAGCTTAAAAGTAACATTGAAGAAAAGCAAATGTATGCAACCCTGTTATCTGAATTAGCAAACAGAGCGATGCATGAAAAAAAAGTTTCACTGCTTATGGAAAAGAAAAATGAGATTGACGGAACAGCAGTGATCATTAAAAATGCGAGACAGGCTCTTGTTCTCCAATCAGAAATAAAAAATGCTCAAAATGCAAAAAAACTCCTGGATGACATAGAGCAACGGGGAAAAAAACTTACTGAACAGCTGAGAGAAACGGAGCAAGTACATTCGTCTCTTGAGAGTGAAAAGGCCTCGATTGTAAAGCTTGAAAAAGATGCTGAAGCTATTTCATTTGCTTTAAAAGATATTCAGGAGGCAGAAGACGCCTCCCTTTTGTATAATGAACTCATAGGCAAAAAGGAACAGCTGACTCACAGTCTCAAAATAAAAACAGATACCCTTATAAACATTCAAAATGACATTAAAGACCTGGAAGAGAGGCAGAAACATTATTCCTCACTTGAAAAAACCTACAGTACATTGATTGAAAAACAGCTGGAGCTGGAAAAAAAACTAAATACTATTAAAGAGATATATGAAAAGTGCTTAGTTAAGGAACAATACACCAAAGAACTTAATACCCTTCAGATCCGGACAAGAGAAGAAAAAGAAGTAAAAGAAAAGCTTGAGAAAAATATAGAAACGGCAAAAAAAACTCTTGCAGATTTTGAAACTGAAAAAGAAGAAAACCTTTTACGCAGCGAAGCATACAGGCTTGCTCAAAAACTTGAAAAGGGAAAACCCTGCCCTGTTTGCGGTTCAATAGAACACCCCCAAAAGGCTGAAGAAACACATCACACAGCCCCTCTGGATGAAAAAATTGCAGCACAAAAAATAATGATTAAGATTGCAGAAGATGAATTAAAAATTACAGACTCACAGCTGTCAAATCTTGAGGGACAGATGAAAGCCGCAGAAGCAGGTATTTCACGCATAACAACAGATATTTCTCTTCATGAAGCTGAAGAACGCAAAACAGAAATTTTAGCCCTGCTTGATCAGTGTAATAAAGAAGTTCAAGAACAAAAGGCTGCTAAATTTGAAAACGAAGAAAATGACAAAAAACTTCTTGTTCTCAATGAAAAATTAATACCCCTTCAAAATGAAACTGTCTCTATTCAAAATACTTTGAACCTGACAGAGCAGGATATTACTCGAAGCTGGGAATTATTCAATAAAAAAATGCACACACACACACACCTGCTTAAAAGCCTGCCCTTTTCTGACGAACAGCTCGGAATCGCCTGTTTTTCAAGAGATGTACTTATTACGCTCTCAGAATCAAAAAACTCCTATGAAAAAGAGATTACGTTATTTAATGAGCAATGGCGCACTATAGAAGAAAGAAGAACAGCGTTATCGGCACAACAAAAAGAACTTGCAAATACGCTTTCATTAAGAATAAAGGAATTTGAAGAAACACGCACCCTGCTTGAAAAATCACTGGAGAAAACAGATTTTGAAACGGCAGAAGATGCACAGGCGGCTTATATAGATGAATCACAGATAATTAGTTTGGAAGAAAAAATACAGGCATGGAATAAAGAAAAAGATTCACTTCTGGCGCTCATTGAAAATAGTAAAAAACAGTATCCGTATTCAAATGACGAAATTCAAAACAAACTGCAAAAAAGCGAAGAGGCTGTACAATCAATTAAAGAATCGGTCTCAAACATTGAGACGGCTCTTGAACTGCGGCAGAAGGAAAGAGTAAGTCTCGAAAATACAAAAGCCCTTCTCATCTCCTATGATACCGAGCTGCGCACAGTACAGGAAGAAGGCGGA
>JAKJFV010000133.1:0-2023 GCA_022704725.1 Spirochaetota bacterium | reverse complement strand
CATAAAACTATATATGCTTCTCAGCAGCCAAAACCCAAAAAAAATACCGCTCGATGCATGGGTTTTAGGACTTTATCTTGAAGAGATTACTCAGTTTGCCAGCAGCCGGTTAAATAGAATTTCTGACGGCCGTTATACACTGCTTCTTAAAACAGAGGATGATGGAGGAAAAGATAAAATAAAGGGTCTGGATCTTGAAATATTCGACTCCTTCACCGGAAAAAAACGCCCCTGTGCAACCCTTTCCGGAGGAGAAACCTTCATGGCATCAATAAGTCTGGCTCTTGCATTAACCGATGTTGTTCAGTCAAAGGCGGGAGGAGTCAGCCTTGATTCTCTTTTTATAGATGAAGGCTTCGGTTCTTTGGATGATGCAAGCCTCGAAAAAGCCTTATCCATACTCGATGAAATAAGAGAAAAAAGGATGGTAGGTCTCATTTCTCACGTTGGAGACCTAAAATCGAGAATCAGTTCTCAAATCCTTGTAACGAAGGGACAAAACGGAAGCAGAATATCGATCTGCAGTTAAGCGTCTTATACCTTCTGTTAATAGGGCTCAATGTCAAAAACGGTAAGTTTATATGCACCGGGAGTTGGATTCACCGGAGCAAAACTAAAACTGGATATTTGATCGGAATCAAAAGCAGTGATCTTCTTACCGGAAAATTGTTTAAACATGGAGTACGGAATATCAAATTCCATTACAATTCCGGTCTGTGTTGCAAAACGGCATTCGTATTGATCTCCGGTATTTGAAGTTCCAAATCTCATTGAGTACTCATTACCATCCCCGACTACTTTAAACCTTATATTATTTGATCGCCTTAAAGAACTTGGAATATCCATATTCGACATGTATAAAGAAAGACCGTACTGTTTTACGGCAGATTCTTTTACAGTACCTGTAAGCTGGATTCCAGCATAAAGAGCATCCTTATAAATCACTTCTACAGTATTTACCGCGGCGGTAGATTTTCCTCCGGAAGAAATATCGCTCCACGCCCTCCAGGAGAACGAGTCTGAATAGTCGTTTTCTACGAGCGGCATAGATTTTGACGCCTGACTTGCCGCATTGCGTGTAATCCTTGTTATTAAAACCTTCGGAATCTGAGCCTGAGAATTAAACGCTGTATCATCGGCTTCGGTATCTTCTTTTTCAAGCGCAACTTCCTCGAACACCATTGTCGGTTTAATAATTTCGGTTTCTTCAAAAACAACCGAGGCCTCGGCTGGAGTTTGAGCAGCTGGAACAGTTTCTTTCGGGTTAACAATTTCTTTTTCAGGTTCATCCTTACTTGCAGCCGAAGGCTCACTTTCTATAACAGAGGCAGAAGCAATATCCGGCTGGACAGAACTGACAGTACCCTGTTCAATAATATCCTCAATTACTATTTCTTCAATATCTGCAGGATCAGGGGCGGACACAGGTTCTTCCTTTACAATTTCTTTCACTATTTTTTTAATAGTAAAAGAATTAACATCCGAAGTAAAAATTGTATCAGTTTTTTGAATAGTATAAATTGGAATAATACGCCAATACCAAAGCCCCTCGGTCAATGTTCCAATGTAGCAGGACTCCGATTGAGAAGTCTTAACAGCTATTGGATTAAGCATGTCAATGTTGTCTGCAACTTCAACCTGATACAATGAAACCCAGTCATTTCCCTTCCACGAAAACCTTATTTGAGGTACTTCATTTTCATAGGTATATTCAGCATTCTTTGGAACTATTACTGAGGGAGAAGGAGCATCAAGAATAAGAAGCTGACCGCTGTCGTAACGCGTTCTTATTGCACTGTCCTGCAGTACTGGTAAAAGCCTCCAGTAAAACATCCCGTTAGGCAACGGAGTATCAAGTTCATCTCGATTTGTAACATCATATGATGCATACAAAACAGAATAGCGCTTATCTGTATACAAATTAAGAAAGAGTTTAGCATCTGCAGGCATATTGCTGGTCTTCCAGCGGAAGATAATATTTGTTAATAATCCTGTATGGTTTAAATAGCGGTAATTTTGTATA
>JAKJFV010000132.1 GCA_022704725.1 Spirochaetota bacterium | reverse complement strand
TTCCGGCCTGCAGTCAAAACGGCGAAAAATTATTGCGACTATTCCAGCCGGAATAGATGACGGTAAACGGATTACTATTCCCCGGCAAGGAGATGCGGGAAAAAACGGCGGAACGCCCGGAGATCTTTTTATAGTAATTCATGTTAAACCTCACAGTCACTTTGAACGGAGCGGTCAGGATTTATACTGCGCTGTTCCAATTTCAATAACACAGGCAGCACTGGGTGCCGACATTCATATTACCGCGCTTGACGAGAAAAAAATTAAGGTGAAGATTCCTGCCGGAACACAGCACGGTAAGCTGCTTCGTCTTAGAGATGAGGGAGTTCCTATAACCGGCACTCAGAAAAAGGGCGATCTTTATATTAAGGTCATTGTACAGGTGCCTTCGAGACTTTCAATGAAGGCCCGCTCTTTATTGGAAGAGGTAGCAAAGGTTGAAGGACAAAATGATTCTCCCGGTCTTTTATCTTTGTCGGAACTGCGGACCAGCTAAGAGTAATAGAAAAGAGGCAGCCTCAGGGGCTGCTTTTTTTATTTTTTGCTACCATTTTGCACTGTTCTATGGTATAATTCAAAAAGGTTCGGATTTTTTTTATTTGGGTATGTTTATTTACCCTATTTTGTCCGAGAATAATATAAGATAATTTTTTATAGAGGCAAGAAATGTATAAATCACGACGGCGCTTTATTATTTTTGGTGTAAACGTATTCTCCGGATTATTTTTTGTAGTACTGTCTATGATGCTGCTTGGAGAGGGGTCTTTTTTATCTTCTTTAATCGTCGGTGCTATTGTTTTTTGTGTTTTCCAAATAGCTTCATCGCTGCTTACTTCAAGCCGTGTCGCCAATGCTGAACGAAGGGCTCTTAATTCAAAAGAAACAGGATTGCTGTCAGATTTTATTAAAAAACTGCGCTTTAGTTATTCTGTAGATGATTTTATTGAATCAATACAAACCGTTCTTGAAGATAAGGCAGACTGTTCTGTTCTGTATGTAGACCGGGAAAATAACTATGTTATATATAATAGTCCCGACCGTCTTACCTGTTCAGATGAGACGATGCGTGTTTTGGAATTAAACTTCTCGGCCCGCTGGCCCGAAGGTTTTTATTTCATGGACAAGGAATTAGGCATCGTCTCCGATCTAAGAGAGACCAGAGGCTTTTTTCTTGTTCATGGAACAAAGCATTTTTATGTTTTCTGCCGTTATACAAAACTTTTTGATCCTATTATTTATCCGCGGTTATTTAGCGAGTTTACCCGTTTTGAAGAACGGTCGAAGACAATTACCAGTTTAAGTGAAATTGCAGAACTTTCCAAAGAATGGACAATGCTTGCAGAAACCCAGAGATCGTTTCTTCCTCAAAAAATGCCCGACATTCCAAAGCTTGATGTTGCAGCGTATTTTAGACCTCTTGTAAACGTATCCGGCGACTATTACAGTGTGCTTCCAATGAATGATCACAAAACGCTTGTGATGCTTGGAGACGTTTCGGGTAAGGGTTTAGCTGCTGCCTTAGTTATGGGCTTGGTAATGAATGTTGTTAAAATTATTGAAAACAAAGAGGACCTTGCAGGAACAGTAAGGGCTATAGACCGTGCTATAAAGGGAATGAGACTTCAGGATAAATATACAGTATTATTTATTGGTATTATTGATACCGAAAAAATGAATATACGCTATATAAATGCATCAATGTCGGATCCCCTTGTTGTTACACAAACTCCGGCCGGTTATAAAATAAAACCTCTTTCATCAAACTGTTCTCTTATTGGTATTATTGATATTGATGATATTGAGGTTGCAGAGCAGAAACTCTACAGAGGCGACCTCATTCTCATGGCATCTGACGGTGTTTCAGAAGTAATGGATGATGACGGTGTGGAACTGGGAAATACAGAGCTTTACATGAACACTATTCAAAATAGTGCATTAAAATCTGCTCAAAAATTTATTGACGATATCGCTGACTTAGTAATGAGTTATAACGGAAATAAAAAACTTCGTGATGACGTAACTATGCTTGTAGCAAAAATTGAGAGGTAAGGTATGATTTTTTTCGTATTAAACATATTGTTAGGCTGCTTTTTTATCTGGTTTGCTATGATTACAGACGTTAAGTCTGATGAAATGCGAATAAGACCAATTATCAACATTTCTCTTAATGCAGCCGTTATCAGTTTTTCTATTGCGGCATGCATATTGGTAGATATATTCAGCAACACTCAGCTTGAAAAAATAATCGGTTCTCTTACATTATTTACTGTGTCGCTGTTTTCTATGAGCTTTTTCAAGTACTGTATTCAATTTCCTTCTTTTGAAAAGAAGTTTTTCCCCCGTTTTGTTAATACAGTCCTTATTGCCGGATCTGCCTATATAATTCTTTTTCAGCTTGAAACGGTAGGTATTATAGATGGCAAGGGATGGTCTTTTTCCGGCAAGCCCTTATTTGCAGATTATGACTGGTTTGACTTATTTAATTCTTTCTTTTTATTCGTTCTTCCTGTTATATCCCTGCTTTCACTCGTACTAAGAATGGGAAAAATTAAAAGCAAGCTTTTCCGCCAGCAGATTATTGTGTGTATTGGAGCAGTTCTGTCATGCTGGGCCCTGCTTAAATTGCTCGTTCTTGCATCGCAGACCATTAATCCCTTGTACAACACTCTTTTCCCCTTCGCTTTTGCCGCCTTTGTCTTGATGATGTTCAAAGCGTTTACCCTGTCGGCTTTTTTTGATTTTTCAATCATCATAAGTTCTTTACAGAAATTTGCCTATTCTTTTTTGGTACAGAGTTTGCTTGCAGGTGTTATTTTTGCACTGCTGCTTCCATTAAAACAACAGTCGCTTTCAACATTCATTTTGGCCTATCTCGGTGCTGTCTTTGTTCTACTTTTCATAAGTTATCATGTCGTCAAAGCAATAAGATCAAGTAAAAGGGGCCGCGAAGCAGATTATGCCCGCCACTTCGAAGATGACCTTGCTTCTCTTGATTATACGGAAAACTCAACGGAAGTAACAGAAAGACTGGTAAAAATACTTCAGGAAAATATTGATACATCCTCTGTTGATGTTCTTATTGAGCTTAATGATAAAGAACTTCTTTCGGTGTACAGCTCCTCGGAACGAAAGCTTTCGATTCAGCTCGATAACCCCATGTTCGATGTAATTTTGAACGCAGATCATCCTGTTATATTTAGAAGTCATATAGATGCTCATCACAGCCTTTCCGGCGCTCGTAAGGAGCTGCAGTCTCTTTTTGATAAAACAAAGGCAGATGCTCTTGTTCTTCTCCACGAAGGACGGCATATTTTCGGTGCCATACTCCTCGGCGAAAAACGTCTGGGCAATGTATTTACCGATTATGATTATAAGGTTTTCCTGGAATTGTATTCATATTTCTTTGTTGTCGGTTATTACATGATGAACATTGCAAATGAAGCAATCGTTGGTACGGTAAGCCGTGAGCTGCAGTATTCCGGTCAGATTATTCAATCTATTCAGGAAAATATTGACCACATTAATAATTCAAAGGTTGATATTGGGTATTTGTCTTTATCAGCTCATAATCTTGGCGGTGAATTTATTGACTTTATCAGGCTGACCGATGACCGCTATATTTCTGTTATTGGGGACTTGAGCGGAAAGGGTATTAATGCAAGTATGTCGATGGTTATTGTTAAGTCTCTTATTAGAACCTTCCTTACCGAAACAAAGGATTTTAAAGAACTTGTACAGAAAATTAACTTTTTTATAAGGACAAATCTTCCAAAGGGAACCTTCATGTCCGGCATTTTCATGCTCATCGATTTTAGCGACAATACCTTATACTACATCAACTGCGGTATTCCCGCCTTGTTTATGTACAGTCAGGCTTACAACAATGTTATTGAAATTCAGGGTGACGGACGTGTATTAGGATTTGTTAAGAATATTGATAAACTGCTTAAGGTTAAAAAGGTTAAGCTTAATCCCGGCGACATAATTTTCGGTTGTACTGACGGACTTATTGAATCTAAGTCTTTGCGCGGTGAATCGTTTGGAAAAGAAAGAATTCAGAAATCAATCATGGAAAATCTGGCATATCCGGCAGACCGAATGGCTCAATTTATGCACAGAAGTCTTCTCGAGTTTACTTCAAAGGAACTGGAAGACGATGTTTCTGTTTTAGCAATTAAATATTTGTCAAAATAAGGATAGTATATGGAACAATTAAAGCTTTTGGAAAAAAAAGGTGCAAACTATGTTTTATTAGAAGCCAGCGGCACTATTAACTCTTATACATTTTCCGAATTTCAAACAAAACTGTATTCTCTTGTTCGCGATACCAATGTAGTAGTTGATATGTCTCTCGTTACAAATATTGATTCTTCCGGTTTAGGTGTTATTTTAGCTGCTTTTAACGAGGCCGAAGACAGCGGGTACCGCTTATATATAATGCGGCCCTCAATTGAAGCACGAAAAGCACTCGACTCAACTGGTTTTACAGATACTTTCTCTCTTATTCAGTCTGTAACAGAAGTTTTATAGGAAAACCATTATGACCATTACAAAAGCTTCCTCGGTAAAAAAAACTGCATCAGTTTTTCTTTTATTTCTTTTATTTTTTATACAGTCTGCCTGCACGAAACCGGCACATAATCCTGATGCTCAAAGCCCCGAAAGTGAAGTTGTTTCAGGAGTAAGTTTGAGTACGGTAACAATTAGTCCTAAAGAACAGCGTTTAAGGAGCCTCTTGTCTTCTCCTTCGGCCGTATTCACCGACGCGAACGGAGAGGCTTCTCTCCTAGCAAAAAATATTCTTAATAACACGGAAGAGTTTTTACAGGATTTAGAGGGTGTTCTCGTAAACGACATACATGATGTATTGATTCACGCAGATAAAAACCATTACCTTTCTGAAACATTTGTACCTGATGATATTATACCTTTAATGGCTAATGATCTTTATAGATTGAATAGGAATGATCTTTCTCTACGTATACCTGCAGAGGCTGCTCTTAGAGAAATGTCTCAGACAGCTAAGAATGAAGGCGTCTCTATTCTTGTGAGTTCTACATACCGGTCCTATGAGTACCAAAAAAACTTATATGAAAGAAATGTAAAGCAGCTGGGTAAGGAAGCTGCTGACAGGGAATCTGCCCGTCCGGGGACGAGTCAGCATCAGCTGGGGACTGCTATTGATTTTGGATCAATTACAGACGATTTTGCATTGACTAAGGCTGGAAAATGGCTGGAACTAAATGCCGGGAACTACGGATTTTCATTATCGTATCCACAGGGGTACGAAATGGTTACCGGTTACCGCTGGGAATGCTGGCATTACCGGTTTTTAGGAAAAGAAGCTGTTCTTCTGCAGAAGAAATGGTTTAATAATGTTCAGCAATATATGCTGGAATTTATTCATTATT
>JAKJFV010000131.1 GCA_022704725.1 Spirochaetota bacterium | reverse complement strand
CCTGTTCTCGATGAAGCCGCCGCCCTCGGTGCTGCGGTTCAAGCGCTGTGGTGCCTCGAACAAAGCAAACCAAACGGAAAGACTATTGCACAGCTTTGTGCCGACCACATTCGAATGGACGAATCTGCTGTTGCACTTCCCATAGCAGAAAATGTTAAACTTTATAATGATGCTTATGCTGTCTATATGAAAAATTTAGAAGCCGTTATGCCTCTGTATAAATAATATTTGTTTCATTTTTTCCCGGCACGTACTGTATTCCTCCACTTTACAGTACGTGCTTTTTTTGCTTTAAAATTATTGCAGTATTTACTATACTGGTTTTAATGAAAAAGGCTTTTGCTTTCATATTTTTTTTATCAGTCATGTTTCCCTTCTTCTCCCAGGAGCATCCCTTTTTTCAATATGAGAAATTGGAACAGCCGCTTTGTGCTGTTTCTGCTGATCATGAAATTCGCCATTTTACGCATTACAGTCTTTGCTACCGGGAATTCTATGAACAGTGCGAATGGGCGGCTTATGAGCTTACAAAAGAAGAACTTGAAAAACGCGTAAGCAGAACAAACACTTTTAAAAGCGACCCCCTCATAAGCAGCGGAAGCGCAAGCCTTGAGGACTACAGGGGTTCGGGCTATGACCGCGGTCATATAGCGCCTGCTGCAGACTTTACGTTCGCCCTTGATGCTATGAAAGACACTTTCTACATGAGCAACATGAGCCCTCAGAATTCTTCCATGAATAGGGGCATATGGAGTAGGCTCGAAGAAGAAGGAAGAAGATGGGCCGAAAATTACGGGACAGTATATATAGTAACAGGACCCGTTCTTGAGAAAACTGACTATAAAACAATTGGAATTAACGAGGTGAGTGTTCCGGAGTTTTTCTATAAAATTTTTTTATCGCCTGTTGTACTCGAAGACGGAACTTCTGCTGCTGTCTGTTGTGCCTATTGTATTCCAAACAGTAAAACAGATAAACCCTTTTCCGATTTTACCTGTACAATCAATGATATTGAAATAAGAACCGGTATAGATTTTTTCTTCAAGCTCGATGACGAACTTGAAGAAAAAATTGAGGGAGCATTACACTCTTTAATACCTATTCAATAATAAACTTATCAACTTCTTTTAAAAGCATTTTTACCGCCTCGTGATTCTTAGTGCTCAAATCATTAACACTGTTCACGGCGCTTGTAATTTGAGAAGACCCGCTCGCCATCTCATTCATACCCGAAGTTATTTCTTCGGTTATGGTTTTTAAATTTGTCGTCTCACTGATAATCTGATTACTTCCGGAAAGCATTTCGAAAGAACTTGACTGGACCTCTTTAGTTATATCATTCAGAATTTTTATTGCTTCAAGAATCTGCTTGTTTCCTTCTGTCTGCTCTTCCATTGCATTTTTAATGGAGTTTTCCTGTTCGGTAACTGTTTTTATAAAAGTTTCTATTTGCGTAAATTGATTAGTAACATCGGTGTTGGAATTTTTAATTTTTTCAATTGAACCTTTTATGTTTTTTAAAGAAGAGGCCACAATTTTTGACTGCTTTGCAGAAGACTCAGCGAGCTTTCTTACTTCATCGGCAACGACTGCGAAGCCTCTTCCCGATTCTCCGGCATGAGCTGCTTCGATTGCAGCATTCATTGCAAGAAGATTTGTCTGGCTCGCAATATTTTCTATTATGCTGCTTATTTCAAGAAGCCCTTCCGATTCCTTTGCAATTTGAGCAATATCGTCGCTTACGCTGTTTAAACTCCGTCGGCCGGACTCAGAAGCCTTGTACAAGTTTGTAATATTTTGAGAATTTTTAACAACAATGTTTGTAACGTTCATAATGCTTGCAGTCATCTGCTCAATTGCAGAAGACGACTGAGTAACATTTGCAGCCTGGCTCTCGATGAGTTCGTTCAGACGTCCTATTCCGTTTTTAATCTGTTCCATTGTTGCACTAGTTTCTGTCACACTTGAAGACTGATTAATTGTCTGATTTTTAATGCTGGAAATATTAGCGCTTATTTCGTTTATTGCAGCGGCTGTCTCGCTCATATTTGTCGAAAGATCTGTTCCTATAGTCTGCAGAGCAAAAGCCTGCTTCTTTACAAGAGAAATAAGAATTTTTATTTTGTCAAATGTCAGATTAATGTACTTTGCCATGTTTCCTATTTCATCAGAAGTAGTAACTTCCAATGTCCGGGTTAAATCCCCTTCTCCTTCCGAAATATCTTTGAGCATAAAGACTGCTTTTTTTATGGGACGGGCAATGGCATTAGAAAAGAAAAAAGCAATAACTAATCCTGCAGCAAGCATAATAATCGCAAAATAAAAAATTGTAGTCTGCATCACCCTGATTCTTGTAAATACATCATTCTTATACGCACCGACAGCTAATGACCAGGTTGTGTTTGGAATAGGGGCGTAACCGAAGAATCTGTCCGAGCCCATGAATGGATAATCATCAAACCCGGATTCGCCGCGAACCATTTTTTGAAACATCTGAGAAAGCTCTGCATACTGAGGATCGGTTTTACCCTCTTCCAAAAAGTTTCTTGCGGTATTCACAAATTCCTCATTATCATGCGCAATAAGAGTTCCGGTATTATCAATTATGTAAGCATAGCCTTTTTCACCGTAGCCCATATCTTTTGTAATTGAGCTGAGCCAGGTCGCTTTAAGGACGGCAAGAACAAGACCCCTTACCGTACCGTCAATATCTTTTACCGGGACAGCTATTGTCATTACCGGAATATTTAAAATCCTGTGCATATAAACATCAGACACATTAACCTTACCTCGCACTGCATCTGCAAAATACGGGCGGTCTTTAATAGAATCCTTTGAACCGTCATTCAAAGTTATCATGCCGTCAAGACCTGCAACACCGAGCTGATAATAGTCCAATTCTTTAACGGATCTGTTTAGGACAGGCTCAATAAGATTCCAGTCCATCGACTGGATTTCTCTGGAAAAGGAAAGTTTTTCCACATCTGCAATATGAACATCGAGTACAGCCCTGATTATACGGGCGGAATCTTGAGCGGTTCGGGGTATTAATTCCTCGACCTGTTCTTCCATTGCGGCAGTCGACTGAATCAGGCTTACAAGACCAATCGAAATCGCTACCGTTGAAACTAAAAGACAAATCAACAGTACCAGTTTTACTCTAATGCTCATTATGTGCTCCTCGCGTTGTACAATATTCCTCTCACCGGAATTTTTCATCTTCAGGGCATTTTAGGTTTGCGCTGTATTTTCCGCTTATTGCATATTTTAGCACAACCTTTCTTTACTTTTCCTGAAAAGTTTAAATAAAGAGAGGTGTACTTTTAAATAATCGGAATAAAGTTCTTACTTCTTTACATATTAACAGCTACCTTGTCACAGCCGGTACTTTCTTATATTATATAGGTAATTACCCTTTTAATACGGTATGCATTTTATTTTAGGAGTTAATATGGCAAAAATATCCGCACTGCAGACTGAACGCTACAAGTACAGCCCAAAATTACCAGGCGTACTTCAGCTGAAAATCGACGCAATCGCTGTCGAATTTGGAAAACCCACAAAGGCTATTGCTGATCAGGAAGAATTATCAGCACTTTTTAAAAACACTTACGGTAAACCCGAAGCAGTTTTCGTTAAGGGAAAAAATCCCGCAGTAAAAAATCAAATCCGCGTCGGTGTTATTCTTTCCGGCGGTCAGGCTCCAGGCGGGCACAATGTTATTGCAGGCTTATATGACGGCATTAAAAAAGGCAACCCTGCATCAAAACTTTTCGGTTTTTTAAATGGCCCTTCGGGTCTCATCGAGAGCAAGTATGTTGAGATTAAAGATAAATTCATGAATGATTACCGCAATACCGGCGGATTCGATATTATCGGTTCAGGACGTACAAAGATTGAAACTCCTGAGCAGATTGCTTCCTCTATGGAAACAGCTAAAAAAATGAAACTCGATGCTATTGTTGTCATAGGCGGTGATGACTCAAACACAAACGCAGCCCTGCTTGCTGAACACTTTGTTCAAGCCGGTATGAGCACACGAGTCATAGGCGTACCAAAAACAATCGACGGCGACTTAAAAAATGAACAGATTGAAACAAGTTTCGGTTTTGATACTGCAACAAAAACATATTCCGAGCTGATTGGAAACATTGAGCGTGATGCAAACAGCGCAAAAAAATACTGGCATTTTATAAAGCTCATGGGCCGTTCAGCAAGTCACATTGCTCTTGAATGCGCTCTACAGACTCAGCCGAATGTCTGCTTAATTTCAGAAGAAGTTGAAGCAAAAAAAATGACGCTGCGCCAGATTACCGAAGATTTATGCAAAGTAATTGCAAAAAGAGCTGATAATGGTGAAAACTTCGGTGTAATTCTTATTCCCGAAGGTTTAGTTGAATTTATTCCGGAGATGAAAACCCTCATTGCAGAATTGAACGACAAGATGGCTGTTAAGGCTGCAGAGTTCAATAAACTTTCAGACTTTGATGCAAAAAAAGCATGGTTAAAAACAAACCTGACACCTGCCTCATATAAAACCTTTGAGTCACTGCCTGCAAGTATTGCAGACCAGTTCCTTGCAGACCGCGATCCTCACGGAAACGTACAGGTTTCACGCATCGACACAGAAAAACTTCTTGCCGTTATGGTTGAAGCCCAGCTTTCAGAGATGAAGAAAAAAGGCACCTACAAAGGAAAGTTCAGTTCATACGCACACTTCTTCGGTTATGAAGGCAGATGCGCATTCCCCTCAAACTTCGATTCAGACTACTGCTATGCACTCGGCTTTACCGCATTCATTCTCATTTCAAGCGGTGTAACCGGCTACCTTTCCTCCGTCCGCAATCTTACAGCAAATGCAAAAGACTGGACTGCAGGAGGCATACCTCTTACCATGATGATGAACATGGAGCAGCGCCATGGAAGCAAAAAACCGGTTATCCGGAAAGCGCTTGTTGAACTTGACGGTAAACCATTTAAAGCCTTTGCTAAATCCCGCGATGAATGGGCAATAAAAACCAGCTTCGTCTTCCCGGGTGCAATTCAATATTATGGACCATCAGAAGTCTGCGATCAGACAACTCAGACTCTTAAGCTCGAACGCGGTGCAGGCAAGAAGACTACTATTGCTTCTGCAAAGGCTGAACCAAAAGCTTCAAAACCTGCTGCCAAAGCAAAGGCAGATGCTAAGGCAAAACCTGCTGCCAAAGCAAAGGCAGATGCTAAGGCAAAGCCTGCTGCAAAAGCAAAGGCAGATGCCAAAGCAAAGCCTGCTGCAAAAGCAAAGGCAGACGCTAAGGCAAAGCCCGCTGCAAAAGCAAAGGCAGACGCCAAAGCAAAACCCGCTGCAAAAGCAAAAGCAGATGCTAAGGCAAAGCCCGCTGCAAAAGCAAAGGCAGACGCCAAAGCAAAACCTGCAGCAAAAGCAAAGGCTCCTGCTAAG
>JAKJFV010000130.1 GCA_022704725.1 Spirochaetota bacterium | reverse complement strand
AAAAATCCGCCGAAATCGCGGAAAATAAATCGTTCATTATTCCGGGACAGATTATAATTAGGGTACTCATAAAAAGATTCAACGTAGCCGCTGGAACTGCCGTCATCTGCAGAAGCCCATAAATCCTCTTCTGATCCCCAGTCTATTTCTTCCTCATCACCGCTTAACCCGAGAATGGATGCAAGACTGCCGGAAGATTCCTTAATTTCTGCTGCTTCAGCATCGGCCTTCTTTTGCTCGTTTAAAGAATAATCAACACTCTGAGAACTAATATATTCGTCTGCGGAACCGCTCATGATATCAGCATATTTTCCCCAGTTGGAAGTTGAAAGCTCTATAACAAAAAAAAGTACCGGAACTAAAAAGAACACCAGAGCCTTAAGAAAGTTTTTATTAATGAGCTGTCCCAGCCCTACAAAAACAAAAGAACCGGCTGCCGGTATAATTGGATTGAGGCTGCTTACTGCAGTTTTTGCTCCAGCAGGTTTAACAGGATCTATAGACATACTGTCCCCTTTTACAATAAAGAAGCAGTTTCAAAATTTATTTCGAAACCGCTTCTTTTTCTTGCTGTCATACTTTTCAAAACACAAGGCTATGAAAAGATCTGATGTTATTTATTATTCTCCTGAATCCATGCATCAGCGTTTTTCACGATTTCCGCCTGTGCATCTGAAGGAGTTCTTGTTCCGTCCCATACACCGTAATAGGACTGTTCAATCAGGATATTATAGTAGACATTCATTGCAGCCTGTGCAGGATTGTTAGGAAGAGACATAGATGGTTCGGGATAATTAAATGCGAAACCTGCAGACATTTCCTGTTTGTTAATATCTTTTGAATAATCAGGAGCTGTTGGGGCTCCCTTTCGTAATGCAGGAATATAAGATGAATTGTCAATCATTGCCTGCATACCTTCTTTTGTAAGCATTAATTTAAGAAGTTCTGCTGCTGCCAGAGGAAACTTTGTAAATCCGTTTATAACAAGGCCCTTTGTTTTTACTAAAGGAGAAAGCTGATTGCCCTTCCATGTCGGCATGCGGCTGAATTTGAAATCGCTTGTGGTAGCCGCTTCTGCACCGTTTACATCCATCCATGTACCAACTAGACCAAAAGGCGATATTTCAGCATTCAGGAAATCGTCCCATCTCCATCCCATTGATGCGCCGGGAGTTTTTGCTCCGTTAGCTTCTACAGAAATATTTGCCTTTGATGCAGCCTGTAAAAACTCAAGAGAGGCTTTAAAAGAATCTTTGTCAAATCCGGGCTTTACTGGATCACCTTCTGCAAAAATCTGCCATCCGCTTGAAGTAAACGATGAGTAATATGACCACTGATTTCCGAGAGACATGGGGAATACAATATTAACATCCTTTCCCTTGAACTGAGGTCTTGTTTTTAATGAAGCTGACCAGGCAAAAATTTCTTCCCAAGTATCAAAAGCATCGGGCAGCCCGTCTCCGTCAGCATCTTTGGTGTCAACACCAAGAGCTTCTACCATGGTCTTATTCCATGCAAATGTCATACCGTCATAAGCTACAGGCACATAGAGCGCCCTGCTTTTATTGATATTTGAATAGAAAGGTTCCTGTGCAACACGGGAAGCAACGTTTGCAATCGCTGATGGAAGGGTTGCAAGGGACTGAACCTGACGGAGAACTTCACCGTCGATTACAAGTGAAACATCCGGTGCTTCGCCCTGTAAAAGACCGATCTGGTCAACACCGCCTGCAGAACCGAAGTTTGTATATTCTACAATACCGGCATATTCAGGATAAGTCTTATTCCAAAGCTCTACAACTGCAGCGCCCCAGAGGTCGTTATCCAAGCCAAGTTTAATTTTTGCTCCGGGTTCAATTGAGAGTGCAGCTTTTACTTCGGCTGCAGGAGCCTCTGCTGTTTTTTTCTTACAGCCTGCCGCTGTTACAATCAGCATTACAGCCATTGCTAAGATTAAGATTTTCTTCATCATTTCTTCTACTCCTTTGAAAAGATGTTTAACCGGTTTACTTAACCGGTTTACGTCTCTATAATACACCCTTTTTTATATTTGTCAAATTTTTTCGCTCAAATTTATGTAAAATGCACCTATTTCCGCTTATATTATGATTTTTCCAATAACTCTGAGTCGAAAACCCTTGGATGTAACAAAGTCACCTAGTTTATCAGATTGAATACTGGTTTTTTGAAGCATTACATGCTAAATTTAATTAAGAATTATTGAAATAATGGAGGAAATTATGTACAGCGAAAAACTAGCAAAAGCGATTAATGAACAAATTAACAAGGAATTTTATTCTTCGTATTTGTACCTTGCAATGGCAGCTCACTTTGATGCTAATGCACTGCCCGGCTTTGCCCGCTGGATGAAGATTCAGGCAGAAGAAGAATGGGAACACGGAATGAAATTCTATGAGTTCCTAAACGAGGTGGGATCAGAAGTGACACTTGAAGCTATTGCATGTCCCCCAAAGAAATTTGGTACGCCTAAAGAAATTTTTGAACAGGTATATGAACATGAGCAGATGGTTACAAAGTCTATAGAAAACCTGTATGCCCTCGCAAAACAGGAAAACGACCCGAAGACAGAGCTTATGCTTCACTGGTTCATAAATGAGCAGATAGAAGAAGAGAAAAATGACCGCGACATACTCGACCAGCTTGCGATGGCAGGAAACAACTCCTTCGGTATACTCTTCCTTGACAAGCATGTTCTAGGAGAACGAAAAGGCGACTAGAGGGCGATTTTTCTGCAGATATTCCTAAAGAGCGCTTCATTCAGAGGAACTGATAATAATTCCTTTGGTGCAGTGCTCTCGTTTAAAATTTCCCGAAGAGAAGAATTACATTTCCAAAAATTTCCCTTTCTGCCGTCTTCACCAATGAATCGCTCCCCCTCCCGATCCAGTTCTTTTGCAAATTTAAGTACAGCTTTTAAATACGGAATGCGCCTGATTGTATTGTCCTTTATCATATTTGAACCAAACCACCCGTCCTTTGATTGAGCTAAAAGTAAAAGCCCCCAGTCATAGTTCAGGAGCTGAGAAAAAAAAGTATCAATGAAAGGGTCTTCTGCAACGCCGTTTATATCTTCTAAGGCTTTGTGAAAAAGCGTAAAATGAAAGTTAGCCTGACGGATGGAAATGTCGTCGTGAGTTCGCAATATATACAGCCCCGAGTCAAAGGTAAGGCTGTCTACAATCCGCCATTGCCCGAGCATTGAGGTAAAATTCTTTCCCTGCAGTATGTGTTCCGCAACTGTGGTAACTCTTTTCTTTACATCGGTATATGAACCATAAAAAAGCGAAGGTATTTTCATCTGTCCTCCATTATCAAATCTTACTATAAAGAACACTTATACTAGCCCAATTTTGAGAAAGTATCAATGAAAAAAAAAGGGCAGACCCGTTAATAAGAGTCTGCCCTTATCAGTTCGAATAAACTGATGCCTTTATTTATACAGGATTATTTTTTGATCAATCTAGTTAAAAGATCATAAATCTGCTTTCCGCCTTCTTCTGTAGAAATCTGGCCGAACGCAACTTTCTGATAAATTAAATACAATGTACTGTTGAACTCTGTATCGTTTGGAACGTGGTCACCTTCCTTAGAAGTGTGAGGACCGGAGATCTTCAAGTATTCAATTACTTTCTGATCATTAATATCTGCAAGTCCTGCAGCACGTGCTGTAGCAGATGCAGATGCTCCGCGGTCGTTTCCTAATACCTTAGCAGCATCGGGAGAGTTTACAAGGAAGTTAATAAACTTGACAGTTAGTTCAGGATTTTTTGAATCTTTGTTTACTGTATAGAACTGGCTTGGAGCCTGCCAGAGAGCCTTAGTTTCTGCAGCTCCTGGAAGTTCAATAAGACCAAGCTCATCCTTTGCAGCAGCCTGATACCCTGCGAGTCCGTTTGTCCAAATAAATCCAATAGCAGCTTTTCCTGCTATAACCATTGAAGTATCTGCATTATTTTCTGCATAGCCTGCAGCAACATCAGCCGGGGGAACAAGACCATTATCACGGTAGTCCTTGAATAGATCCAGATACTTTTTACCGTCTGCAGGAGTAAGCTCCGTAGAATTTGATGCAGCAATATACATCTTAGTACCGTTGTATCCTGTCCAGTATCCGAACGGAGTTGAGTTTGAAGACATAACACCTATGTCCTGCATAGGATAAACGCCTTTTGGAAGTTTTTCCTTAAGAATCACAAGGTAATCTCTAAATTCTTTGTAGGTCATTGAAACTTTAGGAAGAGGCGCACCAATTCTTTCAATTAAAGACTTATTGTACATAAGTGCAGGCATTGTAACACCGGTAGATACACCATAAAGTTTTCCGTCAATTGTTCCGGACTCAACAGCACTCTTGTCTATTGCTTTAACATCAAGGACAGAACCGGCATAAGAATCTAATGGGAGTAAAACACCCTTCTTTACATAATCATTAATGTTTCCGCCCATCTGAATAATGTCAGGACCGTTGCCGCCCGAAAGCTGTGTGTCAACCTTTGTAAAGTGGTCGCCTGCACCGCCTGAAACCTCAGGATTAACCATAACTCCAGCGTTTTGATTCTGGAAAATATCAATCGCTTCCTGGCTTCTCTTTATTCGAGACTCACTTCCCCAATACGCCCAGCGTACTGTCTGGGGAGCTTGAGTTTTTGCTTCTGCAGCAGCTTCGGGAGCGGCTTCTTTTGAACTCAAGACGGGCAAAAGCATAAGCGGTAATAGAACAGAATAGAACATTTGCAATGACACAGAGGCCGGAGATGACAAAGGAGTTTTTAAAGAAAGTTCCAAACCCCACAATTCCGATTCCCTGCCAGCCTTTTACATAATTTTGAAGAGTAAAGGGCCGGGGAATTAGGCCCGGATCGCTGAAAATTGTATTTGCTTCCTTAAATGAGGCTGATAAAAGCCAGAGTACCGGATAGAGCATTCCCAAACCAATAACAATAATAACAACGTTTATCCAAAAGGTATTCTCTTTTAATGTTTTACTCATCCTTCTCCTCCATAGCTGACCAGGGTGTTTGAAATTTTAAATGAGACGGCAGTTAATCCGGCAATAATTATGAGCAGGACCCATGCCATAGCAGAGGCATAACCCATTTCGGAAAATCCAAAACCTTTTATATACAGGTATAGACTGTAGAACATCGTTGAATCCAACGGGCCTCCCGAACCGCCGGAAACAATAAAGGCCTGTGTAAAAGACTGAAAAGCACCTATCATCTGCATAATAAAATTGAAAAAGATAATAGGGGACAGACACGGCAGTGTTATTGCAAAAAACTGACGCATCTTGCCGGCACCGTCTACGCTGGAGGCCTCATAATACTCTTTAGGAATTTGCTGGAGGCCTGCAAGAAAAATTATCATTGGAGAGCCGAACTGCCATACAGCAAGAAGAACAAGGGTGAACATTGCATATTTAGGGTTGGAAATCCATGAGG
>JAKJFV010000012.1 GCA_022704725.1 Spirochaetota bacterium | reverse complement strand
ACAGCTGCCTAAACAATCCGGCCTTTGCCTCGTTATGTAAAAAAGAAAACATCATGTGCCTCTATGGTATGGAAGCCCAAACTGCAGAAGAAATCCATGTACTCTGCCTCTTTTCCTCCCTCAATGAGGCTCTGAATTTCGGCGATTTTATATATACTCTTTTACCGCCCTTCATGAATGTTCCGGAGAAAACAGGCGATCAGGTATATGTTGATGAAGAAGAAAACATTCTTGGAGAGGTCGAAAAGTATTTAATTAATTCCGCCGGCATTACCATTGAAGAGCTTGTTAAAGAAGTTCACAACAGGAAAGGCTTATGTATACCGGCCCATGTAGACAGACCATCTTTTTCACTCTCAAGCCAGTTCGGCTGTATAACTCCAGGCGGATGGGATGCAATTGAGGTAGTGAGGCTTGACCGGGACCCGCCATTGGATACACTCAATTATCCGGTCATTTTTTCTTCCGATGCACACTACAGCGAGCACATAGGAAGAAGGTGGACGGAACTCGAGGTAAATGAGAAAAACATTATTTTACCATCGGGCGATGTTAACCTTGAAGAACTAAAAAAGGCTTTACAAAAAAAAATAGTCCGGAACTGATTATTTAAACAACAACAAAATCAATGCATTATCATGGAAACGACATCGTGCGTGGACATACCGTAGTATAAATACCCGTAAAAAGCGGCAGCTGCAAGAATTTTGCGCCCGTAATCCCGTGTCTCACTGTATGGTACTGTTTCTAAAAATAAGTCTATGGGCAGTCCGGAATCATTGCGGATCCAGTTTCTAACCCTTGTTATTCCGGCATTGTATGCAAACAGTGAAAGCATTATTGAACCCTCAAGCCGTCCTGTTAATTCCTTAAGGTAAAAGGCTCCAAACTCCGCATTTGTTTGAGCATCAGTTAGGTCATAATCACTAATTTTCAATTTACGCG
Organism: Spirochaetota bacterium; assembly: GCA_022704725.1. Classification (GTDB taxonomy): domain Bacteria; phylum Spirochaetota; class Spirochaetia; order Treponematales; family Treponemataceae; genus JAAZLA01. The sequence goes on along the minus strand of JAKJFV010000012.1, from coordinate 13,951 downwards.
CAACATCCCCTGCTGTAGGTCTCATCAACTGGCTTAAGCCGACAGCTCCGGCATGTGAAACCACATTTTTGTCAAAAAGACTTTCTGTACGGACAAGCGCATACATAAGATACCCGCTAAGCTTATATTTTTCACACGCTGCGCGTATCTGTTCGGCATAAAATTCGGGATACATATTCTTTAATACATCTGAAGACAGCGGAGTGTCGACCGACTGAACGGCACGTAGAATAAGACGTATTGAAAGCGGATACAGAGAGGGATCTGCATCGCCGGAAGAGGCAAATAATGAGGCTAAACGTGAAGCCGTACTCAAAGGAATATGATCCGAATGTTCCATAAAAAGACTGTAGCATTCGGAAAAGAAGCCGTTTTCTGCATACAAGAGCAGCGCTTCGACAGCATCGTCATCCGGTGTAAAATTATCAGTCTTTTTTCTGTAAAAAAAGCTGTCATTGGTGTCTTCGATCGGAATATTGAGTTTTTCTGCTGCAAGAACCCTGTAATACATAGAAACATGGTTTCCATAAAAAGCTTTTTCATACAGTCCTTTGATCAATTCTTCTCTTGATGTACCGGAAGAATCTGTTAAGGTTTGAATAGAAGAATATGGAATAAGATTGAGCTCGGTAAGGCGTCCGGCAATATAGGCACATTTTGCCTGAGACTCAGGATCTGCATAACCGGTTAGTATTAGATAAAACTGATAATAGTCTTCCCATCTTTTTTCGGCAAGCAGTCTGACCGACACTTTTTCTACGAGATCTGCGTAATATGCAGGATTGTGCCATGCCGATACAGTCTGCCGTATAGAGCTCAGTGTTTTCTGCAGAGAAACCTTTTCCATCAAATTCAAGTAATACCAAAGTGCATTATCATAGTCTTCACCTTCTGCACCCGAAAAAGACAACTCATACATCAAAAAGGCTTTTTGAATCTGCGAACTGCGTTCATATAAGCGTCCGGCATAGAAATAGGCCATAAACGGTACATGGCTTCCCGCCTGTACTCCTTCCGTTCTGCCTGCATGTTCAAAAAATTGGGCAGCCTCATCATAATCATTGGATGCATACAAAAAAACTTTACCGATGTCGGACAATACCAATCGCGAATACATAGTCTTATCGCTGAATTCAAGCGAAAAGGCGATAAGTCTTTGAGCGGCGGCAAGAGCCGGGATGTAGTTCCGGCCGCTAACATACACGCGTACACTACAAAGATCCTGAACATAACCTGGTAAAAGATTGAAAAGCGGACTGGTAATAAATTCTCTATGGCAGGCATCTATGGAATACATGCTGAACCAGAAAAGTACGTTTTCAATAAAAGACGCATCTTCCAGTTCTGCAGTGCTTTTTACAGCAAGATAACGAAGAAAGGAGTCATCAGATGAAAATGATGCAGGTGTTTTTACGGCTATTGCAGCTGTTTCTCTAAACATCTTATGCTCAAATAAAATTTCAGCATAACGAACCTGTATTTTCAAGCTGTTCGGGAACTCCTCTGAGAGTTTTTGCGCACGATTAAGTACAGCACCATCCGAATTAATCGATAATGACATTAATGCAGCACTCTCGGAGATATAGAGATTCTCTGTTTTAATTATTTTCAAATAATTTGCAAGTTTTACAGCATCACTGAGGTCAGTTGATGCAAAAGTTTCAATATAAAGCTCCATAAGATCTTGTTTTTGTCCGCAAGCAGTACACATAAAACAAGACCACAGAAAAACCGCAAGAGAAACATATGTTTTAATTTTTTTATTCATGAGCTTATCTTGGCGGTATTGTTATCCATGTGCCGGAGATAATAACATCAGGATTTTTTATTCCGTTAAACTTCGCAATTTTCGGGTAGAGCCAGGGGTTTTTGTAGTATGCATCGGCAATATCCCATAAGGTGTCGCCCCATTTAATCTTGTAAGAAACACCCTTCTCTTCTGTTTTTGGAGCAACAGGAACCTCGGGAACAACTACCTCGGTTTCTATTTTTATTACTTCATTTTCTTTTGCCGGTTCTTCAACGGTACTCTGAGCAAAAACTGCTTCCGGTTCAATAACAGGCTCTGCAGGCTGAGGTTCAGCTGCAGGAGGTTCCGGCTCGGCAGGTTCTACATAAACCGGCTCAGATGCCGCCGGTTCAACAAAGGCAGTATCAGTTTGCGCAGGCACAGCAGCGGAATCCTTAGAACGGAGCGGACCGAAAAATAATATGAGCGCAAGCGCTGCAACAGAAATAACTGCACAAATAATGCAGATTATTACCGGTATAAAAGTTTTATTTGAAGTCTTTTCTTCTTTTTCCATATTTTCCTCTTCGTATAAATCTGAAAAACTAAACGACGGCGCAGGGATTGAATCATCAAAAGATTCATCTTTAAATTCTTCTCCAAAGTCGAATAAAGAAGAACTGTCTTCTTCATTTGGCTGAATCTCATCATTTTTCGTTTCTGATAATGAAATATCCTGAAAATCGGGAAATTCTTCTTCTGCGACATCAGCATGAGGCAATTCATCATTACTGCTGTCCAAACCTTGAGAGTCAGCTTCTATAAATGAATCTTCTTCTTTTAAGGATTCTTCTGCAGCTGTTTCGTCATCCATACCGAATACTTCTGTATTACTGCTGTTTTGACGTGGAACATCTTCCATAACAGAAATATCAGAAAAATGGTAATCAATGTTTGTATCAGGCGGCAGAGGCAGCGCATCCCCGTCTGCGTCCGAATTTTCGTAAGCGGTGGGCTCATCTTCGTTCTCAAAATCTGCAGAAGGTTCCTCAAATACAGCTTCATCAGAAAATTCACCGGGCTCATCATTAAAAGGGCTGTCCTCAACCGTCACATCTTCTTCGACAACGGTTTTTGAAAAATCGTCAAAATCTTCAAAAACAGCGTCCTGCGACTCAACTTCCTGGATATCCGAGGGGTCGGCAAATTCAAATTTACTGTTATTCTCATCTGAAAGCATAAAATCCGGAGTAGATGACAGCCGGGTTGCATCAAGATTTAACAATGAAACAGTTAAAGAACTTGATTCTCCCGATTCTTTATCTTCGATAGAGGCTGACAGGGTATTATCTTCATCAAGATCAATTTTAAGTGAAATTGAAGGCTGCTCGCTCGGCCGGGGAATTAAATTTTCAATTAAGAGAGTATCAACATACTCTGCATTACTCATTGTTGCATCAGGAGATCTATAAAGATCCAGCTGAACCGTCTGCTGGTCATCGCGTACTGTTGTAAGTTCGAGAACCATTGATGCCGCTTGTCCCTCTGTTAAAATCGGATAGAAGGACCCGTCAGCTAATTTGATGCCTATTGTTTGATTTTCCATAAATTTCACCTTTGTCCATGTTAGTATGCAGTCATGGTTTTGTCAATGATAATAATGCCCGTAAAAAGTCTCCTGCATAAAAAAGAACCCCTGTTTGGTAATTAAAATTGACAGCCGTTTATTGACAGCACCGGATTTGCAAGTCATAATGTAAAATTATGGAAATGTTTTATCCGGTTATAATTGCAGTTTTTCTAATTCTTATTTTTGTTATACTATTGATGATTTTATCTTCCTTTAATAAAAAAGGGAAAAGGCCCGAAAAACAAAAGGGCAGACAGGTAATTATACGTGAAGCAACAAAAAAACTTGAATCTGATCCTCATAATCCTCAGGGACTTCTGCAGCTTTCAGACTTATTTTATAGAGAAAACAACTGGGAAAAAGCGTATCCGCTGTATCAGACGCTTGTAAATGTTGCTGCAGCCCACCCGGAAATTGACCTGTCCGAAGCCGCCTTGAGGCTTGGAGTTTGCTCTATTAAACTGGGTAAAAATCAGGATGCACTAAAAACACTGCTTTTAGCAAGGCAGCAGCGTCCTGATAATTTTGAAGTAAACTTTTACCTTGGACAAGCCCTGTGTTTGAACAACGAATTCGACAAGGCTGCAGCTGCATTAAAAAAAGCTATTGCTCTTAACCATGAAGTCGCAGAAACGTATCCGTTCCTGGCACAGGCGCTCTATAAAAGTAAAAAATACAGAGAAGCCCTGCCCTATCTTAAAAGAACGCTCGATATAAATCCTGAAAACAAAGAGTATTTGTTTTACATGGCAGATTCCCTTAATGAAACAGGCAGTGTCGATAAAGCCTTGAAGGTTTTCATGCATTTACGGCCGGATCCGGTATTCGGAGTACAGGCTTGTCTTAATTCGGGAATAATTCATTCGAACAATAATCAGGTCGATAAGGCAATAATTGACTTTGAAATAGGATTAAAACACCCTGACAGCCCAAAAGATGTCCAAGTAGACTTACGCTACCGTCTTGCACAGTGCTATTTAAAGACGTCGGACATTTCAAGAGGCTTATCCCTGTTAAAAGATATTCAGGCGCTCAAACCCGGATACAAGGATGTTAACAATCTTGTAAGCCGTTATGAAGAACTGAATCAAAATGGAAATTTACGGACCTACCTCATAGGCGGAAACAGCGATTTTGTTGCACTTTGCCGAAAAATTGTCATGACATTTTTTACAAAGGCGCGGGTAAAAATTACCGACATCAATGTTGCCTCAGATTTTACCGAGGTCATGACAGAAATTGAAACTGATAAATGGGAAGATACTGTTTTATTCCGGTTTTATAGAACAACAGGATCCACAGGAGAACTTTTTGTGCGCGACTTCCATGGAAAAATTCGCGATGAAAAAGCCGGTAAAGGAATTTGCTTTACGGCTGGCATTTTTACTGACGAAGCACGAAAATATATTGAGGGACGACCTATAGACCTTATAGAAAAAGATCAATTGGCAAAAGTTTTAAAAGCTGTAGAGGTTGAACCTAATTATCTTCAGCTCTAATTAAACCTTTGGTATTACAACCAGATTACGCTGGGTATCTTCCAAAAAAGGAACATAAAGCGGTTCGGATCTCCATTCTGGAAATATATCCTTTACTGCATCCATCTCTTCTTTAATTTTTTCGAGTTTTCCCTTATAAGCTGCAAGATATCCGCTGGATTTAATAAGTCTTATAATTGTTTTAGACATTTTTTTATCCAGCGGTCTAAAAGCCCTGAACACTGCAATATCAAATTGACCGGGAGCGGCACGCTCGGCCTCGGTATTATCAACCTTAACATTTTTTAAACCCAGAACAGCACTGCAGTTTTCTAAAAAAGCACACCGTTTACTCATTCTTTCAAGAAGAGTAAAACTATGCCCGGGAAAACAAATTGCAAGAGGGATTCCCGGCAGACCGCCGCCGGAGCCTATATCTGCAAAAGAAATACAAGGTGATTGTCTGTGTTTCTGTATAGAGTCGACCAAAAGCGAAAGATTCTTATAGGGGGACAGTGAATCGAGGATGTGCCTGATAATTATATCTTCGTGAGTGTCCGCTCCAACAAGATCATACGCCGAATTGAAAAGTTCAAGTTCGCTTATGTACTTTTCCAATAAGGGTTTACAGCGGCCGATTTCGGATTCTGTAAACCCCAGCTGCGCCAGTCCGTCAACTAAGGTATTCATGCTATACAGTTTCGGTTAAATTTGTAATTTCTGTCAATACCATATTACTTGAGGCAAGAAGATCCTTAGAATCCTTATTAACAATATCTGTAAGACGCTGTATTTGCGAAAGCGCTTCCAACAGCTGACTGCCGCCGCTGTTTTGTTCTTCTACCGCATTTTTGATCGATGACCCTTCTGCTTTTACTTGATCAGAAAGATCAACAACTTTCACAAAGCCCGATTGGACTTTGTGAGAAGACAGTTCTGTTTGATCAATCAGCTTCTTAATATCTTTTAATGAGACAGATATTGTTTTTGCTTCTTTTGAAGAATGTTCTGCTAGTTTTCGAATCTCATCGGCTACTACAGCAAAACCCAATCCGTACGAACCTGCATGAGCAGCCTCAATGGCGGCATTCATAGCTAAAAGATTTGTCTGATTAGCTATTTGCTGAATTGTCGAACTTGCAGCAACAAGACTGTCCGAATGAGTTGTTACTGTTTTTATAAGTTTTGCAATTTCTGCAATATCAGCCTGACCATCTGTTGCCGAGCTATGTAAATTACTAACAGTCTGAGCATTAGTATTGAGAACATCTGTTATAGATACAATGCTGGCAACCATTTGTTCGATTGAAGAGGAGGCAATAGATACAGACTGAACAACATCGGTAGATTCATTTGTTAAGGCTGATATTTTTTCAATATTATCCTTCAGTTTTTCTGCACTGGACTTAACAATAGTATTTATGGTTTCCTTAATTTCCACTTTATGCTGTTCGTTTGTTTTTTTAACCTCTGTACTCATATACATTCTGCAGTTTTCAGGCTTATTTCTCCCATTAAAAATAGCAACGGCCATTTGTTCACAGCTCTTATACCCGCATGCTCCGCAATTTAATATATCACGGGGATTATCCTTGTGAGTCGCTCTATTAATCGCAGATATATCTTCAATCGATGGTTTTTTTACCAGCGCTTTAAAAACACTTGAACGGTCAATATAGTTTCGATTATACAAATCTTTTTTCCAGTACTTCTGAATAAGTGAGTCAATTATCTTATATCCTGCTTTTTTACTTTTAGTAAAAGATTTATTCTTGAAAAATTCCTGAGCATCTTTATTTCTATTTTCGACATTATATTCAGAAATATCGGCGTGTTCCCCTCTGTTCAATGTTCCAGGACCTCCGTTGCATCCCATCTCGCAGTTAAGACAGTCAATAATCCTGTATACCGGAGCCATTCCCTTTTCTATAGCACTTCCAAGATGAGCTAAATAAGAATAAACACCGGGCTGGCCTTCTATACGCCGGCATATACTTCCTGCATCGGGAATATGTCGCTCTATTGTTCTCGTTAACCCCCCTGGAGAGGAAAACAGAACTGCCCGTTCAGCCATAGGTCCGTCATATTCTGTTTTAGCTAATTGTGTCAAATCTATATTATTTTCTTCAAAATGAGTATTGAGCGATTTAAAAGTAACATTATAATCTCCAAGTCCTATTTCATCAAACTCTCTTTTTTTTGCATAACAGGGAGATATAACTGCAATTTTACAGTCGTTATATTCTTTGTAAAATTCTCTGATCATTTTCATAGTATGCGCCATGGGACTGTCAACAGGAGCAAGGTATTTAAACAACTCAGGCCGGTACAATTCAATGAATGTCACAAGAGAAGGACAAGGCTGGGCAATAATACACTTAGGATTATGTTCTTTTATGTATTCGAGATAACTTTTTACGGTAAGTTCGGCTCCAAAACTTACATCAAAAACAGCCTTTATTCCACTATTCTTTAAATACGTAGTAAGCTGTTTATAATCAGCTTTTAACGCAGCAGCAGCCGGAGCTACAATTGCTACCATTTTTACACCGGAGCCAAGATCAGCAAAAAAATCACGAGAATCATCGACTGCAACCCTGGCTCCATGAGTACAGGCATCCAAACATTCACCACAGCCGAGGCATAAATCGGAATTTAATTTTACGACATCACCTGATCCGTCATTACACATTTTTGCAGGACAGACTGCTATACAGCGATGACAATTAACACATTTTTCTTCATCTACAGTTATGACAGCACGAAGCGCAAGTTTTTCCACAAACAAACCTCTTTTCTCATTGTTCTTTGGCCATTCATAGGATAGCACACTATTTCTTCGGCAAAAAAACACAAAAGCTTTAGCAAAGAAAAAAGCACGCAATATACTAAAAGAAAGACTCCAGGGTAAAAAAAAAGGCAGCCAAGCATCGAGTGCCTGATCTGCCTGATTTTTTATACCCTCTTTGTTCTATACAGTATCCACAGCCTGTACATGATCAAAGTTTCTTTTAACCTTTTTAGTTGTTGTCATTTCAAGGGCTTCAAGAAGAATGGTAATCCTGCTTATTCGTGCATAGGGCTGCATCTCTTTATTTACCTTATCTACCGTTTCCTGAATAGCGGCATACACCGGATCTATAGAATCCTGAGCACCTCTAATGAGACCGAGTCTTTTATAGAGGTCATCGGAGGGGTAAATAAGCGCTTCGATGCCCTCGGACTTTGTTGCTTTATCCATGATGTAGCCTTTCACCGTGATCTGTTCAATATCAGTATAAAGCTGGAAGGAATTTTCAATTTCTTCCGGATACACGTTTTTACCGCCCTCAGTAACTATCATGTTTTTTGCCCGGCCGGCAAGATACAGATAGTTTTCTGCATCAAGTCTGCCAAGATCGCCTGTCTTAAACCATCCGTCATCTGTAAAGACAGCCTTGGTTTCTTCCGGCAGATTATAATATCCCTGCATTACCATAGGGCCTTTTATAAGCACTTCCCCAATTCCGGCTTCATTAGGATCAAGAATTTTCATTTCCATGTAAGGATAAAAGTTTTTACCGACGCTTGCTATCTTAAAATTCTCTATAGGATTAAGAGCAACAATAGGAGATGTCTCTGTAAGCCCGTAACCTTGAACAAAATCTATTCCCAGCTGCTGATAAACACGGAAAACACTTGGAGCAAGCGGACCGCCGCCGCATATTGCAATACGGAGCGTGCTTATACTGGCCTTTTCTAAAACGGTTTTAAATATTTTTTTACCGGGATTTACTTTAAATATCTTCTTAATTAAATATGAAATGCCCATAAGAGTTTTCATAATACCGTTTACAATAAAGCCTTTTTCTTTAATTCCGCGAAGAATTCCAGCAAGCAGTTTATTAAATAACAGGGGAACTCCTAAAAGCATGGTTATTTTACCTTCTTTGAGTTCTTTGAGCATGCGCGATACTGCCATTGTTTTTCCAAACACAACTTCTGCTCCAACTGATATAGCCTCGAGGAATACGGCAAGCATGGTATAGGAATGATGGATAGGCAAGAGTGCATAGAAAACATCGGTATGAAAAATATCAAGATTCGTCTGCGCAATATAGCAGTCTGAAACAAGGTTTTTATGAGAAAGCATAACCCCTTTTGGGACGCCTGTTGTACCCGAAGTAAAAAGAATTGCGGCGGTGTCTTCCTCTGCATTTACCGGAAAGTCGCGGATGGAGTTTGCAGTTAAGTTATATACATACAGATCCGGGCGCAATTTACTCAGAGAGTATATTTTTGCCCCCTGAGAATTTGCTTCAAAATAACTGTATTTTTCTTCATCAACAAAAAAGATTTTAGGTTTAGAGGCCTTGAGTAAATTATCAACCTCTTTTTCATGAAGACCGTAATCTATTGGCACTATTATGCAGCCTGCAAAAAGTGCTGCCAAATACACAGTCGCCCACTCAGGTGAGTTTTTACCGGTTACTGCGATTCTGTCGCCCTTTCCGGCACCCTGCTCAAGCATCCATTGCGCCAGCTTTTCGACATTTTCCAATACCTGAGCATATGTTAATGTCTTTTTTTCCGGATCAAAATCGGTAAAACAGGGACGATCAGAATACCGCTTTACGGTAATAGCAAACATTTGAGAAACAGATGGCCACTCTCCCTGGAAAACAGAGCCGCGGTATGTGTCTAAAAAGGCCCATGGAAGATTTTTTTCAGTTTTTTTCATATGCAAACCCCTTGAAAAAATGATTAAACCCCGTCGTTATACTGACGCATAAAAGCTCCTGCCGGTTGCAGAAAAATCACTATTTCTTCCAAATTTCCTGTATTGCACTATAATTATTTTTAGCTTATACTTTGGTCTATGATTTTTCATAAACGAGAACTGTCAGTTGTTCTTCTCCTGCTTATTGCTGCAGCAGCTTTTTCACAGGAAACCCCGCAAACCGCGATGGAAGTGCGTGAAAAATGGATTATATACAGCAAACAATTTATAGGCACTCCGTATAAATACGGAGGTCTTTCAAAAGAAGGAATCGACTGTTCAGGGCTTATTTATGTGACGGCAACTGAAGCAATAGGGCTTCAGCTGCCCAGGACAGTTACGGCACTATATTCTTTTGCAAGAATTATTCCGGATTCAAAAAAAGAACCGGGAGATCTTGTTTTCTTTAAAACTGTCGATGCAAGAGTATCTCATGTCGGAATTTATATGGGTAAAAATCAGTTTATTCATGCGGTAAGCGACGGACCGAATACAGGGGTTATTGTTTCATCACTTTTAGAAAACTACTGGAAAAATGCCTATGTCGGCGCAGGTCAGGTGCTGAGCTCCCCGGCGTATATTGCAGAAAAAGAGGCAGAGGAACAAAAAGCAAAAGCGATTGAGGCCCGAAGTCAGGGCTCAGCATCGGACACAACAACAGCACCAAAAAAAACCAGCGGTTCAAGTTTCCAGTCTTTTTTAGCATCTGCTCCGTTTCAGTTTGATGCTTCGGCGTCTATGAACTGGAATTTTTTTACATCGGAAGAATTCTATTGGAATATAAGGGGCGGGTCGCTTCAAATACACGGAATGTATACCGGTTTAAAAATAAGACCGGGGTTTGCAGTGGAAGTTAGAATAGATCCTAAAATGGGCATTGTACAAATTCCTCTGCATATAACGCTCTCGCCTTCGGACTATATGAGGGTTTATGCCGGACCCGTGTTTACCATAGGCCAGCCGCATCTTACAGGAACTGCAAAACCTGTTGACGGATCTATCTTTCCTGGAGTTATTGGTATTTCATGGCAGACTCCCAGGCTTAAACTTGGACCTGTCGGACTTTGTTTTGTACAGGATATTTCTTACACAATTTTCAATGAACAAGATAATTCGGCGTTGCCGTTTTTAGAAGCCTTTTCATCCGGATTTCTCTTTATGACAGGATTCCGGGTAGTATTAAATCCTTAGGAACACACAATGAACACAAAAAAATTACACCTTGTTAGAACTCTTGCATTCACAGCGCTTATTGCAGGCACTCTGGTTTCATGCGCACCTTCTGTAAAAATTGATATTGCAAACGACAACTCGGCTAAAATGGAATTTTCGACATCATTAAGTAAGTCAATAGAAGGAAGCATCCGCTCTTTAATGGGGCTGCAGAATGACGAACCCTTGTATAAAGAAGCGCCTGTACGCGCAAGTCTTATTGCAACAGGACTTGATGTTGAATCTATCAATTTTCCTTCCATGACAGGAATAGAAATTAAAGCAGGAATAAAGAATATTAATACCTCTCTTACCTATGCTAAAGATGCAGTAAGAGTCGTCTCCAAAGGAAGCGGGAAGGAAGCGACAATACAGTTCAGTCCTCAAATTATAACTGAAGCTCTTAATTTTATGCCCGAAGAAACAAGAACCTATGCTGATCTTCTTATGGCTCCGGTTTTTACGGGAGAAAAAATGACTGCGGACGAATACTTATTTTTACTCTCTATGGTATATGGAGAAACCCTTGCTAACGAACTGGCAAAGTCAAGTTTTTTTGTTGAACTTTCTGCTCCTTCTGATATAAAACAGGCCTCTTTATCTGATACATCGCTGGGAACAGTCAGTATCAGCGGAAAAAAAGCGATATTTACTATTTCACTATATAAGCTTCTCTCAACGTCCGGTAAGACCGAATATCTTGTGAGCTGGTAAAAAGTTAAGCAGGACAGCTTAAAATCTTAAATGTGTTGAATTTATTCTCATTAACCAGTATACTATTGGTACTTTATTTATAGATTAGACGTGGGGGTCTACATGGCAGACTTACAGAATGCAGGGTTTTCAAAAGAACTCGAAGCATTTATTGAAGAATGGAAAACAAAACCAGGCAACCTGATAATGATCCTTCATAAGGTTCAAGAAGAGCAGGGTTTTATTTCCAAAGAAGCAGCAAAGGCTGTTGCACAGCGAACAAATTCGCACTTGGCAAGGGTATACGGTGTTATGTCCTTTTATCACTTTTTCAAAACTAAAAAACCAGGTAAAAATAGAATAAGCGTCTGTTTAGGAACAGCCTGCTACCTTAAGGGCGGACAGGATCTTATAGACGAAGCTAAAACTATTCTTGGTTTAGGTGAAGATGAAATATCAACAGAAGACGGATTATTCTCGGTAGAACCAGTACGCTGCATTGGCTGCTGCGGTCTCGCTCCTGTTCTTTCGGTAAACGGCGATGTGTACGGCAAGCTCACAAAAGACCAGATTGCCGGCATTCTTACTAAATATAAAAACGCATAATTCAATATGCATTATACCCTCTGTGATTTAATAGCCGATCTTACACAAAATTCAGCTGAAGCACAGGCAAAAAAAATTACAGTAGAATTACTAGAAACAGACAAAGATTTGACGGTGTATATTCGTGATGATGGAAAGGGCATGAGTCCGGAAGTGCTGCAAAAGGCGTCAAACCCTTTTTACACAGACGGCATTAAACATCCAAAACGGAAAATTGGTTTGGGCATACCTTTTTTAATACAAACAGCATCAGATACCGGAGGCTCTTGGGATATTCAATCCAAAGAAGGCGAAGGTACTACCGTTACAGCCCGTTTTGATCTAACGAATATTGATACTCCTCCTATTGGAGATGTGCCCTTGCTTTTTCGTCAAATTCTAACCTTTCCTGGCGGCTGTGAAATGCAGATTATCCGTAAAAAAAATACTAAAACATCTGAGTTTGAGTATGATTTTTTACGAAGCGATTTGCTTGATGCCTTAGGCGGTCTGGAAACTGCAGGAGATCAGGCTCTTTTGCTCGATTTTCTGCAAAGCCAGGAAGACCAAAGCGGTGACTAAGCCGCTCATCTGCGTTGCAGATTATTATGAACATTATACGCAATACGCGTATATTTAGGAGATCACTATGGCTAAGATGTCCCTAGAAGAATTGCGCAAACTCCGCGGTGAAATGCAGGGTGAAATAAAAAGACGCGAAGCTGATGGTAAAAGCATTCAGATTATTGTCGGCATGGGAACCTGCGGTATAGCAGCCGGTGCAAAAGACACTCTTGATTCTTTTATTTCGGTACTTAAGGATAAAGGAATTGCAGACACTGCAATTATTAGACAGACAGGCTGTATGGGTATGTGCGCCAACGAACCAACAGTTGAAGTTATTGTACCCGATATGCCTAAAGTAATTTACGGCAATGTAACTGCAGAAGTAGCTAAAGAAGTTGTTGAAAAACATATTTTAGGCAAAACTCTGCTGGATAAACAAATTCTCGACCGTCCTTCGATCGATATTATCAATAAGTAGGAGACACACATGGCATTTACCCATTACATTCTTGTCTGCGGCGGAACAGGATGCGAATCCAGCGGTGCAGACGGAATTTTCAAAAATCTTATTGCAGAAGCTAAAGAAGCAGGTGTTTCAGATAAGGTTCAGATTGTTAAAACCGGATGCTTTGGTTTTTGTGAAAAAGGCCCTATCGTAAAAGTTCTTCCCGAAGATTCTTTTTATGTAGAAGTTAAACCTGAAGATGCAAAAGAAATAATTAGAGAACAAATTGTTAAAGGCCGTGAAGTTACACGCCTTCTATACAATAAAGAAAAGAAAAGTCTTGAAGATGTTGAGGAAATTCAGTTTTACCAAAAACAGCTCCGTATTGTATTACGCAACTGCGGTGTTATTAATCCGGAAGATATTACTGAGTACATTGCCCGCGACGGCTACCTTGCACTCGAAAAAGCTCTTTTTGACTTAAGTCCTGAACAGATTATTAATGAAGTAAAAAAATCAGGCCTGCGCGGAAGAGGCGGTGCGGGCGCATACATGGACCGTTCAACTATCGAAGGCGATCCCCATTCTGTCATTGAAGCAATGACAATCTGCGGTAAAGTAATCGGTGCACATAAAGGTTTCGTATACATCCGTGCTGAGTATCCTTTAGCAATTGACCGCTTAAAGATAGCGATGGCTCAGGCTCAGGAGAATGGCCTTTTAGGTAAAAACATTCTTGGTTCTGGCTTTGATTTCGACATTGAAATTCGTCTGGGAGCCGGCGCATTCGTATGCGGTGAAGAAACAGCTCTCTTACGCTCAATCGAAGGCTCGCGTGGTATGCCGACCCCTA
>JAKJFV010000129.1 GCA_022704725.1 Spirochaetota bacterium | reverse complement strand
CATACCGGAGATCATACGAGGACAGACAGACGGCTCCATCCGAAGCGCTGAGCCGTCTGTACTGGCGCTGCTTTTTTGGAGCACCATTCAGGGAGTGGCTGAAAGCTGTACCCTGTACGGAGAGGAAACAATTCCTGATCCGTCCTGGCTCATAGGCATGCTTAAGAGCTAATTCGCAGGCGGCACATCTGTATCATCCGATCCGGCAAGACGGGGCGAACGCGAAGCTGTATTTATAATAAAATATAACAGATACACAGGCAGTGATAGTAATACACAGTTTAGAAAACCGCCTGTAGAAACAAAGGGTAGAAAAAGATCCGAAAACAAGATGGTAAGAGTATTTGCAAGGATCGTAAGAATGCCTCCTGTTAACAGATTAAAAGGCATAAGCACAACAAGCAGCAGAGGTCTGATGATGAGCGAGGAAGCAAATATCACCAGAGCAAAGATAAAAATATGCACGTCGGATTGTATGGTTAAACCCTTCATCACGGCAGAAGCTATGTATAAAACGGCAACGATTCCTATGTATTTAATAAGCAGTTTATTCATACTACCATACCCTTATTTGAATGGAAACACCGTCGGCTTCCACGTTAACAAGATCAAACTTCTCTCCGGTACCAATACCCGAAAGAATTACACGCACCGCAGTAACTACAGCAAGTACACCGGAAAAAGCAGGTTTTTCGTCTTCCTGCAGCTTTCTTGCAAAAATAACCTGTCCTGCCTCTAAAATATCGAGTGCACAGTCCAGAAGTTCTGTAAATACAAAGAGCGCAAGAGGAATAGTTAATCTAAAAAACGGCTTCCTGATCCGGATCCGGACCAGGAGTACCGGGAAGTACTTATTCAGCATAAATTTTAACCTTGATGGTAGTCTGATGTTCTTCATCCCATGCTTCAACATCTACAATTTGAGGATCTTCAAGGGTACCGGAAAGAAGGGCTTCAATAATTTCCTGAAAATCGATCTTGGAAATGTCGACACCGCTTTTTTCCATTTCGCGTCTGGCCTCTGCGGGGATCACCGCACTCACCTTGCTTGCTACCTCTCCAATTGACGATAAAAGCTTCATAGGAATGTTAACACTCACATTAACACTTTTATTATCTGATGTCACCCGTATCTTAAAAAACTTAAATTTCTTTGTTGGCGATTCAGATGACAGCGAAGGCAGCACCTGTTCTTCGCTGTCTTTTTTTTCACTTTCTTTTAAGGCCTCAATAAGCTCAAAGCCTTCCGCAGCTGATATTTGCCCCTTCTCGATCATCTCTAAAATCTTCATCTGTTCACTCATATGTAACTCCGTAGTTTGTAAAGTGTAATAATCAAATTTGCAATGCAACCTTATAATGCTGACTTCCGGACTTTTATCAGCCTATTATCAGTATATTTGTCTACAGTGCTTTTATCTGCTCTGCCGCATCTTTGGCGGATATTTCACCGGCATAGAGTTTTGCAAGTACTGCACTCTTTGCCTCTTCTTTTTGTGTTTTTTCACGAAGAGTTTCTTCCTCGTCCTGTTTTGACACTACTTCGTAGCCGAGAGAGCGAATTGCCGCGTCCAGCTTGCCCCTCACCGTCGGATACGAAATACCCAATTCCTTTTCAATATCTTTTATATTGCCTCTGTTTTTAATGAACACCTTTATAAAAGACAAATCATCTTCCGGCAGCCTGCAGAACTCGCACGGATGAAAATCGCCTTCAATAACGGTTGAACATTTAGGACAGCCGAGTTTAATTATGCTCAGTTTTTCACCGCACACCGGACATTTTCCCGGAGCCTTATACTTCATGCTGTACCTCCTGATTAAAATATATCACTACATATTAATTATGTCAATGTCTATATTAATTATATTAATTTTTTTATTGATTTTATTAATTTGAGTAAGATTTATAGCATAATAAGAGTAATAAGAAAGGGGCATAAAAAAAGCTGAACAGAGCACCCTCTAAACGGCAATCAATTCAGCTTTCTTAAAGATACATAATAAAAAAAACAGTTCACCGGGGTATGATGAAATTCAACTCAATTAATAATAAGCATACATAGTAATTGACAACGTACCATAATAGTGGTACTTTTAATTGTGGATAGACAAAATTGTGTTGTTTACATAGGAAAATGTTTCACTATTGAATGGTTTTATGATTCAAATGGTTATAGCCAAGCATTTGAGTACTTTGAATCAACAAATCAATCCCAAAAACGTAAGTTTTTTATCTTAGTAAAACGAATTGCAGAATTTGGAAAAATTATGGATATAACCAAATTCAGAAATGAAGGGGATGAAATATATGCCTTTAAACCAAAACCTGATCGTTATTTATGCTTTTTTATAAAAGGTAAAAAGATAATCATTACAAACGGATTTTGTAAAAGAACTGACAAACTTCCGCAGACTGAAAAAGATAAAAGTTTGAAGGCAAAAGAATTTTATAACAGTGAAAATAAGGAGGTTTAATAATATGGAAACTACATTTGATAAGTATATAAATAATGACCCTAAAGAAAGAGAACAATTTGATCGCGAATATGCAGATTTTCTTCTTTCAGAATTTGTTCTTGAGCAAATGGAAAAAGAAAATATCTCCATAAGAACATTGGCCAAAAAAGCCGGTGTATCACCAACTATTATTCAGAAAATTAGAAGCAAAGATGCAGAGAAAATAAATTACAGAACATTCTCTAGTGTTTTAAATTCACTCGGATATAGAATCAATATAGAAAAAATATAGTAAGGAAGAACTTCTATTAAAAGATTCAACTTGAGAATGCTATGTTACGATTCTTGCTAATGACGCATTCCAGGTTAAACTAATGTAATACTTTTCTACATAATCCTGTTTAATACTACTTTTATCAGTGTTAAAGAGCAAAGATTGGAAAAAAAGTCGGGTACAATGAATATAAAATGCGGTATTATGCTGTCATGAACTACTACGAAAGGATCGGCCGGTCCATAGTGTTTATTGAAAACAATCTTGAAGAAGAATTTTCGATTGAACAGGCTGCACAGGAAGCTTTTATGAGTATGTCCAACTTTTACCGCATGTTTATGTCTATTGCAGGCTTTACGGTAAAAGAATACATACGCAGACGAAGACTCTCAAAGGCGTATGAAGACCTGCGTTCGCAAAAAGACCTGAGGGTTCTTGATGCGGCAGTAAAGTACGGATATACAAGTGCAGACGCCTTTACCCGCTCGTTCAGGGAGGAATTTGGAATAAATCCTTCCGAGCTGCAAAAGAGCAGAAATGAGGCGGAATCCTGTTCAAAAGAAAAGAATCCAAAGGGTTTACGGAGGATTAACATTATGGATGAGTATTTTGAATTGCAGGATAAAAAACTTCTTGAGGAATATCCTGATATTAAACTGTTGAAGAAACTTGAGCCTATGAAAACAGCATGCTTCAAGTATTTTGGAAAGGATTGTGAACAACACGCCTTTGAAGAGATGAAAAAATGGATCGATGCAAACGGTATTCTTTTTAACAAAAAAGATGATAACGGACAAAGTGCCTACCGCATATTCGGCTTTAACAACCCCGACCCGTCAAACCCCGAAGGAGATGAAATATACGGATACGAAGTCTGCATTACCATTGATGATGAGCTGTACAGCACATTACAGGATGCGCCCTATTACGGCCTCCATGAATCTTACCCTTCCGTCATGAGAAAAACTCTTAACGGAGGAATGTTTGCTGTTGTTTCCATAAAAAGGGAAAACGGAATAGACCTTGGTTATAACATCATGAGAGGATGGCAGAGGTTTAACAAATGGATGGAACTGAGCAAGTACATCTGGGGAGGACAGCAGTACCTTGAAGAACACCTTGATTTTTCCGATGAGGGTGAACATGTCGGGGGAGTCGACTTATACATGCCCGTCCAGGAAGCACCTCAAAAACAGGCATCTCTTCGCCCCGTCCCCCTGGTAGTAAAACCCTTACGAACTGCATTCATACGCGTGACAGGCGGCGACAGCGAAAAAGCGGCAGTGGAAGCGTGGGAAAAGATTATCGGTTTTGCAAAAAAGTATAATTTGAAATCTGAGGAAACCCGTATTTTTATGTACGGCAGCGGATTTGCAAAGACCCCGCCTTTTTTCCACGAAATTCTCATAACACTTCCCGAAGGATTCACTTTTACGGATGATGAGATTAAAGAAAAAGAATTCACAGGGGGCTTATATAGAACCGTCAAAACCGATCAAAGGAATCAGTACAACGTATGGGCGGCTATGGAGCAATGGGCAAAGGAAACAAAAACGAGGGCAGGAAGGCACCAGTGGGCGGCAGAATGGCACCTTGAAAGCTGGTCATTCCCTGCTAAGGAAATTACGGTCCTTTATCCGGTGCAGGAGTAAGAGGGACCGTTCGGTCCTCTACCCGGTGCAGGAGTAGGCCGGACCGTTCGGTCCTTTATCCGGTGCAGGAAAAAAGTGAAACCGCTAGATAAAGAAACGAGGCTGTACACTGAACCATAATAAAGGAACGGTATACAGCCTTTTTTTTACATAAAAGGGAATAAATCGTACATAAGAGTAAACACAAGAAGTAATACACCTGAACAGGCATGGACGATGAACAAAACCTTTGTACTTTTCTTCACAGATGTTCCTGCTGCCTGAAGTCCGCATAAAAACAGGGCTAGTAGATATACAGCGGTAAAAAGCAGCACGGCACTGGTAAATATTTTAATAACAACGAAGCTTTGAAAAGATATGAGCGAAACAAAAACGAGAAGGATACATACGTAACTTAACAGGTACCCAGAGAAGAAGGCGGTATTTGTAAGGCTTATTACATGAACTGCCTGAGAGAGCCTTTGTTTTTTTACTCTTCGTATTACGGCTGCAATGAGCTGCGCAAGCAGTCTTCCAGCACAATAGAGCGCTCCCAAAAATAAGAAGATGAATAATGAAATCCTTGCATAAAAGGACAGGGAACTCGTTTTAATAAAATCCTGAAACGGCTCAGAGAAAATTTGAGTTCCGTCTTTGTCTTTAAAAGAGGCAATGCCATACCCGATGTCCGGTCCGTCGATCATAAAATAGTGTTCACTAACCGGTTTAAGAAGATACGCCTGCCCAAGTGCAGATCCGCTGAGAGTTGTACTGTCAACTTTTTTTGCGAAAAGAACCGCTAATAGGCTGTACAACTTTGCATGCCCCTTCTCTATAGTTCTCGATGAATTGTATATTCCTTCAAAGGGTGTAATATCAATAGAAGAATCGACGGTATAGGCTTTACTGCCGAAGATGTGCTTCATCATGTACGAATTATAGACTATTTCCTGAGCCTGATTTGTCATGACAACAACAGCGAGTCGTTTTTCTCTGTGCACTAGTAGATAAGACGACATTGCAGCGGTGTTTCCCCCGTGACCTGCAACAGTGTCTGCAAAATGGAGAACCCAAAAACCATGGCAATTGCGCTCAATATCAGTTG
>JAKJFV010000128.1 GCA_022704725.1 Spirochaetota bacterium | reverse complement strand
GCATGATGGGGTAAAGGTTTTTGTAAAATAGTGAGCCCTCTCATCGTCGACTGTGTAGCAGCATGATTGAATGTGAGGTCCTAGAATTACGAGGAAGTCTTCATTTTTTGTTCCGTATCTGTTCCTGGCAAGTTCCAATGCGCTTGAAACTATTCCTGTTCCCTTCCATCCCGAGTGGAGTACGCCGAAACAAAAATCTTTAGGATTATACAGGTAGATGGGCATACAGTCTGCCGCAGTTATAACCGGAACACACGCTGTATCAGAGGTCATAAATCCATCGCCCTGAATACCGTGCAAATCTGTTTTTTTGTCAATAGAAAATACAGTATGCGAATGAATAAGCTCAATAGAAAAAAGACGATGAGGTGAATGTATCAGTCTGTTAAAGACTGATACGCGGTTTGCGTTGACTTCATTCCATCTGAAACGCATAGAACCGGCAGGAAGAAGCGTCAAAAATGCCCGGGGTGCTTCTTCAGCTGTGAATAAAGTTCCCTGCGAATAAAAAGGAAGCGTAACAACAGATGGAGTAGAAGAAGGTAGAATATCAGTTAATGATACATATGTTACATTTTCTGTCATTTTGCGCTTAAGACTTCCAGGGATTCAAGTTCTTTTATAATATCTAAGGCATTAATCATCCCAATTCTCGCATCGTGAAGGCGCTGTCTAAACTGCATATTTTGATTTCCCATAATTGATGCTATATTCGAAAGTGTGTCGTAGCGTGGATCCTTTGATTCATGGAGAATGCCTCCCGTTATGAGCTGAATAGAACGGCATGCATCTGCAAATTGGGATATAAGTAAGCGTGCTTCAGATGCGATGGAATTCATTAAGGCATCTATGCGTGACTGTCCTTGTATGGTCCTCAGCGATTCACTAATAATTACGGAAAACGAACTGCCGTAAATACCCTTTACAGAAAGTTTATCATTAAAGACTGCTATACTCTGCGCCAGATGATTTAGAAGATTATAGGTGTCGGTAAATTCAACTCTGTTCTCTCGTTGGGTAAATTCCCCTTCAACCAGCACTGATTTTAATACCTTGCTGTAAATGGGGTATATATCCTGAAAAAAAGCAAACATAAACCCTATTGAATGATCAAGAGGGAAGGGAAATCCGTCCCATACATCTTTCCATGGTCTGTTTGGAATATACGGATAATCGCTGCAGGTAAGCAGCGCCTTTATTTTGTCGAATGTATCTTTTCTGCGCTTGTCAAAAATCCATGATTCCCATTTTTGATCAAAAAGCTTTCTCCAGTGGGCTTTGTACCGTACAAACCAGTCTTCGCCGCCTGGTATTTTTTCTGTATGCCAGATTGAACAGTTGTTAGCCACAGCCGTTAATTTTAATATGGGTACGGAGCTTATGAACATCTTAACAATCTTAATCTGTTTCGTGCTTTTTTCAAGAAACTCGGCTGCACTTTCTTCTTTATCGGATGCCAGGGGGATGGTATTTCCATCGTGTTCACTTGTATTAAAATTCTGACGGGAATACAAATAGAGGGCTTCGATTACTTCCGCCTTGATGATTGATCCGCTGCATAGGACCTTGGTGAAAGAAGCAAAATCGGAAGCAGCAGAATCTATTGGACAGGTATACGTTCCGGAGAGTAAAGAAATGAATCTTTTTAATGTTTTATCAAAGGGAAGCCTGCAAAAGTGTTTTAACCACTCCAGACCGCTTACAGATGCATAGAGGCCAGCCTTGTCTGCTTGAGGAATGTCGTTTAAAATTTCTTCCAATTTCCGGATAAGGGAAGCACGCAGCTCGGTGGTAATTTCCCGGTCAAGACCGAGGTTATAGGGGCTTACTTCTTTATCGATTCTTTCTGAAAGTTCAGGCATAATGAGCGATCCCAGAAATACATAAAAAGCCCCTTGATTTTCTTCATAAGCATTTACACCGCTTTTAAAAAAATCTGCAACAGATTTGAGCTCTGCAAGCTTTGTATACAAGGTTGTGCAGAAAATTCTATGTTTATAATCTAAGATATCAGGATATTTTTTTTCAATGTCCAATGCAATCTCTGTTACCAAATGCTCATTATAAAGCGTTTCAATATCAACAGAAGAAAAAAAGGATTTTAAACGGAGCCAAAGTCTAAGGAAAAAAGATTCCGACCGGTAGCGGATCATGAGATCTTCATCGTCAATTTGTTCAGAAATATCAACCTTAAGGGTCTGGTTTTCAAGATCCGAGTCTGTCTGCAGTTTTTTTAGAAGATCCAGACGTTCTTTGTGAGAAAGTGTACTAACAAGGCGGTCAAAGGAATTTTTATCGTCCATGGTCAGTCTATTGTATGACAGGTACTCTGGTGCGTCAAGCTTGTATAGTATAAAATACGTTTGCCAAGGGCATCATTTAGATTTATACTATAGTAGAGAGAAATATGAATTCCTGTGTTTTCTGCAGCAGAAGGATTTAGTATGGATGAACATGATAACGAATCATCTCTGATTCGTTTAACAAAGAGAGATGATGTCTCGCAGCTTCTGCTGGATGAAACTCACAGTGTCATTTTTGTCTTTGATGTCCAAAACGAACTTATGGAAGTAACGTATACCACAATAAAGGGGGAACGGAAAAACCGCAAGGTTAAAGAATTTTTTTCGTCGAAACTGGAAGGTTCTGTCATTCACCCGGATTTTAGGCAGCTTTTTATAGATTTTGTTAAAAGGGTTATGCTTACGAGGAACTCAGAAACTTTGGATTATGTAAGCGATTACAATGGAACAGGCTATTCATGGTATAGGGCAGTATTAAGAAGCGTCAAAGATAAGAAAA
The DNA here is from genome assembly GCA_022704725.1 of Spirochaetota bacterium. Classification (GTDB taxonomy): domain Bacteria; phylum Spirochaetota; class Spirochaetia; order Treponematales; family Treponemataceae; genus JAAZLA01. Next base: position 2,682 of record JAKJFV010000128.1, on the reverse strand, counting down.
ACGGCGGCCAATATCTTATTGGAATAGCAGAAAATATTGAATCTGAAAAACACGCAGAATATGTTTATGCAGAAACCGAAGGTGCAGATCACAATCAAAAGTCTGATATTCTCTCGACAATTCGTATAAATGTAACAAAACGGATAATCGAAGAATATCATCGTTTTACAATAAATCCTGTTTTTGTTGATAAAATTCCCTTTGATTCCACAATAATAGAAAACTTTTTTAAAGACATAATTGATCCTCAGGAAAAGGAAACGATTACTTCTTTTTTTAAGCCTGAAAATATTGAGAAACAATTTTATAAGGGGAAAACAGAGTCGGGATTTGATTACCGGATACGCACAGAAACCGGATCTGTTAGGTGGATTCATATAAATACAAGGTTACTATTAAAACCTCTAACCAATGAACTTATGGCGTATTGTTATATTAAAGATATACATGACAGGAAAATTTCAGAGAGCTTAATTCAAAACATAGCAGAAAATGAATATGATTACATAATGTACATAGATGCAGAGAATGATACTTATTCCATTTATTCTCATGCTCAATCTGGTTCTCCCATGCCTTCATTTGAGAGTAATTCATATGAAAGAGAAAGAAGTAAAAACATAAACCTCTATGTTCTTGAAGAAGATAGAGAACGTGTACTTGAACAGATGAGTTTAAAAACAGTATGCAGGGAGCTGGATAAAAACAGGGTATATTCAGTGTATTTAGGAATTAATGAACAGGACGGCCGAATAAGCAGAAAAAAACTTTCTTATTCCTACATACAAAAAGAGCAAAAACTTATCAGATTATCCAGAACAGATGTTACAAAAATATATGAGGATGAGCAGGAAAAAAGAAATGTATTACGGGATGCTTTGGCCGCTGCAGAACAGGCGAGTCATGCAAAAACAGAATTTCTTTCGCGGATGTCTCATGAAATGAGGACTCCCATGAATGCAATAATGGGGCTTATTTCTCTTGTTCAGCAGCACATAAAGAGCGAACCGGCAGTTCAGGAAAATCTGCAGAAAATACAGTCTTCTGCACAGTACCTGCTCTCCATTATTAATGATGTACTTGATATGTCCCGCATTGAAAGCGGGAAAATGACCCTCCAGAAAGAAAAAATTGATATAACAGAGTTTATAGGAAAGGTTGACTCAATCATATTATCTCAAGCAAGATCAAAAGGGCTGGAATACACAAGCCGTATAAGCGATTCTGTGTTCCATTCGTTCGTCGGAGATTCATTAAAACTTCAACAGGTTCTGGTTAACATTCTCGGAAATGCGGTTAAATTTACGCCCAAAGGGGGCTCTGTTTCTTTACTTGTTGAACAGATATTCTTTTTGAATACTGAACAAAAAAGGAAGCTGCGCTTTACGGTGAGCGACACGGGTATAGGTATAAAGAAAAAATATCTTCCTCTCATATTTGATTCATTTACCCAGCAGGATAACAGCATATCAACAAACTTCGGAGGTACCGGGCTGGGACTTGCAATCACAAAAAATATTCTTACTATGATGGGAGGTTCTATCAGTGTGAAAAGCAGGGAAGGGGAAGGTTCTGTTTTTACTATAGAGGTTGTTCTTCCTATTTATGATGAATTTACTGCAAATAAATACAAGGGGGAGGCACAATCCGGTATGGAAGAATCTCTTAAACCCTCTTCAGTGCACATTAATACTGCAAGCGATTTTTATAAGGGAAAAAGGCTCCTGCTTGTTGATGATAATGAAATGAACATAGATGTTGCAAAGCAGCTTCTTGTTCGTAAAGGTTTTACGGTAGATACTGCAGAAAACGGTAAAATTGCTGTAGAACTTTTTGAAAAATCTCCTGGTTCCTATTATAGTGCAATTCTTATGGATGTTAGAATGCCTGTTATGGACGGTTTAACCGCTGCGCGTCTTATCCGCAGTTCGAAGCATGAAGACAGCGCACGAATCCCAATAATTGCAATGACTGCAAACGCATTTTCTGAAGATATTAAGCAGACACAGGAAAGCGGTATGAATGCACATCTGTCAAAACCAATAGATGTTGATGTTCTGTACACAACAATCAGCTGTTTAATAGCCGGTACCTGCTAAACAGGATTTAACTGCAAAAAAACACTGATATTTGAACCCTTTCAAAACTCGTCTGCTTTTGAAATTTTCTCATTACCCGATAATTTTCTTTAACTTTAGTTTGTCAATAATTTTTATGCCGCCCCGGGAAAGCTCTACAATACCTTCTTCCGAAAAATACTTTAACATGCGGCTTATAACTTCGCGTGCGCTGCCGGTATATTTTGCTATCTGATCATGAGTATAGTGAATTACCGGTTCCGCCTTACTTCCCAAGGCTGCAAGTTCATCCCACAGAAAGACTGCAAGGCGCTTGTCCATACTCATAAAAAGAATCTGCTGCATAGCCCACATAACATCCGAAAACCGTTCTGTTGCAAGTTTATAGGAAAAACAGCGGATGCTTTCGTTTGATTCAAACATTTCTGAAAAACAAGCCGAACTGATGAGCAGAACCTGTGTGTCTTCTTCTGCATCAATATGAACTTCAAAGGTAATAGTGGAAAGAACACAGGACGCAGATAAAACGCAGACATCGCCGTGTTTTAACCGGTAGAGCGTAATTTCTCTGCCTTCCTCTGAAAGCATGTAGGTGCGCAGGGTA
>JAKJFV010000127.1 GCA_022704725.1 Spirochaetota bacterium | reverse complement strand
TTCCTCGTCTGATTGATCTTTTTCATACGGGCGTTCATATAATGAGAGGTGTAAATAAATTTTTAAGTTTTCGCAGTCTTCATAAATATCAATGGCAAGCGGAATTTCCGGAATATCCTTATCGTATACACGGTAGCAGCTTACAGATGTTCGTTTCGCCCACTTTCTTAGATGCTTATATCGTTTTAAGAGTCTGTTTTCAAGAAGCTGGCTTTGGTACTCATCCTTGTTCATTCAAGAATCCGTTTCGGTTTGTCCGCATCCATTTTAACACATAAAAGAGCATATCCTGATGTCAGGTCTTCTCTTTGAGAGACAACATCATCAGGCAGGTTTAATTTTACATTGGTAAAGTTCCAAATTGATTTAATGCCTGCGCTCACGGCCTTGTCAGCAGTTTCCTGTGCATAAGAAGAAGGAACTGTAATTACTGCTATTGTAGCTCCTAAGTTTTTTACCTGAGTGTTTAGCGTTTCCATAGAGAAAACAGGGACTCCGTGTATATGCCCGCCGATTTTTGATGTATCTGAATCAAAGGCTCCCACAAAGTTTAAGCCGTGAAGCTGAAATTCCTGGTAGCCTGTAAGAGCCGTTGCAAGATTTCCAGCTCCAATAATAACTGCATTTTTTACAGAGTCCCATCCCAGAAAATGTTCAATTGCCGCAATGAGAGGGACAACAGGATACCCGCGTTTTGGTTTTCCAATTATTCCCGTAATTGTTAAATCTTTTCGTACTTGAATTGGTTCAAGGTGAAGTTCCTGTGCAATTACTGTTCCGGATATAAATTCGTATCCGTCTTTTTGAGCCTGTCTTATAATATGCAGGTATGATGGTAATCTTCTTATTGAAGGAGCTGCAGGTACTTTCTCGTTTATCATAGAATCTCCGGGGTACTTATATACCGTACATAATTTTTTCAGCCAGCAAAGGCGCTAACTGTTCGTTTCTAGCATTATTTAAAGCACTGTTTTCGGTTTTTCCCGTTCCAGTAACCTCAACTTTAGTTTTAAATAATTCAGCATTTGTTTTCATATCGATGCAAATAATATCTGCAGTTAGATCTACAGTATATAAACCCTGCTCATCCTTTACAGGAGTATTTAAATATTTTACTGTTCCATAAATAAAATATGAAGTAATTGAGCCGAATAAATCTTGTGCTTTTTTGTATAGGATAGTATTATCCCCGTCAGCAACTTCCTTATAAAACTCTGCATTTCCGATGCGTGAAAAACCGCTGCGGATTAAATTTCCAAGGACTGCAGATGATGTTAAGCCGTTATCAGTTATGGCCCTTCCTTGTTTATCATAATCAACAAGGCAAATTGATCCGCCCGCACTGGTTAAATTCGTTTTTACAAGAAAAGGAACCTTTAACGATACCCTTTGAATTATTGGTTCAATATCAGTTGAATGTACATCCGGCGCAGGATAGAAAGAAATAACAGAACTGCATGAAAAATTTGCAGGCGGACTAATAAATTCAATAATTCCGTGTTCATCAGTTTGAACTGTAGCCGTTGCAAATTCAATAACGCCGTTAGTAATGTTATTTGGATATTCAATTGTAATTGGGAAATTAGCAGCTTCGGAACCGTCAGCATTGTTAACCTTGATTGAAAAAGGTTTTTTAAAGCTTGTTCCCTTGATTGAGGGTGAGGGTAGAATAAGAAGCGATAGTGTTACAGAAGCAGCTTTTTTTTCGTACTCAATAACCGGATCAATAGTGGTTTTGTTATCATCATATATTACTGTATTTTCCGGCAGATACTCTTGTACTTCTGTATCTTCAATAACATTACTTTCACTATTTTGGGGAATCACGTCTTCTTTTACCGGAGCTGTTGTGCACGAAAAAAAGACAGATAAAACATATACTGTACCTAATAATTTTATAAACACATTTTTATTCATTTTTAAAAATCCTCTCAATAGTTATTTTATTATAGAAACCTGATTTTTTCAATATAAGTTGCATTATATATTGAAAATAAGTGTTTGTAAGTATATCATTGTATTTCATGAGCACAAAAACTGCAAATATTTATATAGAAAATTTTGTAAATAATATACTGTCAATCCGCAATCTGTATCATCCATCGGTAAAGATGTGCATCCCTGTTAAAGCTCAAGCCTATGGTCACGGGGCTGTACGAATGGCTGTGGAAGCCTTAGCGGCAGGTGTTGAATATCTTGCTGTTGCAACAGCAGAGGAGGGCGCCGAATTAAGGGCAAATAATATTCGATGTCCTATACTATTACTGAGTATTGCGGGTAAAGAAGAAATTGATGCCGTTGTTGATAATGAACTCACTTCTTTTGTTCATTCTAAAGAATACGCAGTCCTGCTTGCACAAAGTGCAAAAAAACAAAATACAAGGGCTCATGTTCATATAAAAATCGACACCGGTATGGGCAGAATAGGTTGTCCTCCGGACCAGACAAGTTCACTTGCTGCTTTCATTGATTCATGTAAAGAACTTTGTCTCGATGGGGTGTGTACACATCTGAGTGTTTCTGACACTCTTGATGATAGTGACATACAGTTTACACAGCATCAGATAAAGCTATTCACCAATGCTGTTAATTCTATTGTAAGTCTTGGAATAGAGCCGGGTATTATTCATTGTTCTAATTCAGGTGCTGTATTTCTGCATCCGGATTCCTGTTTTAACATGATTCGTCCTGGAATAGCAGCTTACGGCTATTATCCAAATCCAATTATTGCTCAGTATATGCAATCTGAGTATCCTGATTTTACCGGATTAAAACCTGTTATGGAATTATGTTCAAAGATTTCTCAAATAAAAACTATAGAAAAAGGTCAGCCTGTGTCATACGGAAGAACCTGGGTATCTGAATCTAACACTACCATAGCAACCATACCAATGGGGTATGCAGATGGTTTGCATCGTTCTTTTTCGCCGGGGATTTGTGTTTCGATTAATGGAAAAAAGTACCCCATTATAGGACGTATTTGTATGGATCAGTGCATGGCAGACCTTGGCAATGATGATTCTATTAATGAAGGCGACACTGTAATATTTTTTGGGCCGAACAGCAACTGTCTTACCGCTGATGATTTTGCAGCAGTTGCGAAGACAATTTCCTATGAAGTTTTAACAAGTATTGGGCAAAGAGTTAAAAGAATTTACGTTTAATTGTTATAAAGGTGTTTTATACCACAAAAAAGACTATTTTAAGGAGGCTGATTATGGAAATAAGCGGAAAAACAAGAAAGATTTTACTAACTATGCAAAAAGGCGAGATAACAGAGTATTTTATTTATCAAAAAATTGCTTCTTTTGTGAAAGATGAAAAAAACAGTACTATTTTGAGAAAAATTGGCGAAGAAGAAAAAGTCCATGCCGGAATTTGGGAGAAAATTACCGGTGTCACTGTTAAGCCGAATAAACTTCGTATTCTCTTTTTTACCTTTCTCGCAAGGGTTTTTGGGTATACATTTGCTTTAAAACTAATGGAAAAGGGTGAAGACGGAGCTTCTGCATTATATGATAAGATTTCACAGGAAGTGCCCGATGCAAAAAAAATAGCTCAGGATGAAGACCGGCATGAGAGCCAGCTTCTGGGCATGCTCGATGAGGAAAGACTGCAGTATGTTGGATCGATGGTACTGGGCTTAAGTGATGCTCTTGTTGAATTAACCGGTACGCTTGCAGGCCTTACTTTCGCTCTGCAGAATAACCGTCTCGTAGCTCTCTCAGGCCTAATTACAGGTATTTCCGCTACATTATCAATGACTTCAAGCGAATATTTATCAGCCAGGTCTGACGGTCATCCAAATCCTTTGAAGTCATCCCTTTATACCGGCAGCGTTTATCTTATGACTGTCGTCTTTTTAGTTCTTCCGTATCTGCTTCTTCCTCAGGACGCTTTTGTTCCTGCTTTGATAATTTTATTATCGGTAGTGGTAGTAATTATTTTTGTTTTTACTTACTATATTTCTGTTGCAAAAGATCTGCCTTTTGGAAAGCGTTTTGCAGAGATGGCTGGAATTAGTATTGTAGTTGCTGCCGTTTCCTTTGGAATTGGTCTTTTAGTGAAACACTTTTTAGGAATTGAAATTTAGTAAACAGCATATTGACAGTGGACTGATTTTTTTGTTATAGTCTATTCTGCTGAGCCCGGATGGTGGAATTGGTAGACACGCTAGTTTCAGGTACTAGAGCTCGAAAGGGTGTGCAAGTTCAAGTCTTGTTCCGGGCAAGAGGCAATTTCTTATGTTATAAGGAATTGCCTTTTTTGTTTTCCAGCCGTTAAGGCTCCGGAAAGGCCACTGTCAGATAAAGTGTCAGATGAACTGATGAGGTATCTATCATGTGGCATACCCCCTTTTCTCTGTATCGCCGCCGCGTTTCTTCCAGTCGTAAGCGCTCCTTTTATGTTCAATTTTGGGATCCCGAAAAAGGATCCTATCGTACAGGCTTATCTATACGACAATTAGCTATTAACATGAATCTCGATCCCGATGAATGGGATATTTGTACTCCTGCAGGTGCCCGTGCTGTGGCTGCAGAAGCTATTAAACGAGGTCTCGTTGCCACGAGAGGATTCGGAGACCGGAAAGCCGGTGAATACCTCGCCGAGTTCTGGGACTGGGAGACCAGCCCTTACATCAAAGGACGACTCGCTCGTAAGAGTGATGCCCTTGGTAGATCCTATTGCAAAACCTGTAAGAGTTGGATTATAAGATATTTTAATCCTACTCTTGGTGAACTTAAGCTGTCTCAAATCACTACCGGTAAACTCGAAAATTGGTTTATGACCTTGAAAGATAAGAGCGGACTGCATGCTCAAACACTTAACAATATACTACAGTCCGTTTCAATCGGATTCAAGGAAGCCTATCGACTCGGTATCTTACCTCGAAATCCATCTGCTTCCATCCGTCCCCTCGGCGTAAAAAACGCCGAAAAAGGTATTCTTGAAACAGAAGAAGTCAAAGCTCTCTTATCCCTCAATTGGTCTGACGAACGGGGCAGGCTCTCGTTTACTCTTGCCCTTATTGCCGGTCTCCGGCTTGGAGAAATCATAGCTCTCAGGCTGGAGGACATCAAGGATGATCATCTTTTCATTAATCACTCTTGGGATAAAATATACGGTATAAAGTCCCCAAAAGGCAAGCGCTCCCGTATTGTTCCAGTTCCAGAATCTTTTCTCTCTGAACTTCGAGATCTTTCATCCAGAAACCCGTGGCACAACGGCTTTGTGTTTTGGGATGAGAAAACCGGAGAAAAACCTGTTGTTGGAAAGCGTATTGAGCAATGGTATTATGAGGCACTCGAGAAAATCGGGATTCCCAATGATACAGGAGAGAAGCCTTCTCCAAAAAGCAGGCAGGGACGGGCATTATATTTTCATGGACTTCGCCATCTTTGTAACTCTCTTCTTCGAGGAGTATTACCCGATGACAAACTTAGAGCAGTTATCGGACATGCAGATATTTCCATGACTCGCCATTATGATCACC
>JAKJFV010000126.1 GCA_022704725.1 Spirochaetota bacterium | reverse complement strand
CAGGTAAATGGAGAAAAAAACTGGGAGAAGAGAAAATTCATAAGTATTTTACTGTAACCAGAAGAAGTATTGATTGTTGTGATTCATACGAACCGATGGGCGATCCGGAAGAGTTTATCCGCGAATTAAAAAAAGAATTGCCCTCGAAAGACGAAACTTATGATACATGGGGATACAATGGCTCCTACCGCTAAATTATTACTCTTAGGCACAGTCTTAATGTGCCTTTGTTCCTGTATGACAGCTCCGAAAAATATTCCGGAAAATGCAACAGTCGAAGAATTAACCCTCTTAGGGCAGCAAAGTCTTGATATTTCAAACTACAAGGCCGCTGAGGTATATTACTCAACCATAATTAAACGCTTCGGCAGCGATATTACAGTTCTTGTCGCAGCCGAATATGAAATTGCACATATCAGAGTAAAACAAAAAAAATGGGATGAAGCAGATGAAATGCTTAAACGTATAGTATCTTACTATGAAGGAACAGAAGCAGGGCTTCTCCCTCCTCATTATAAAAAATTAGCACTTATAGATTTAGATAAAATACCGCAAAAACAATAAGACTTTGAACGTAAAGCATTAAACATAAAAACGGGTTTTGCATGAGCAAAACCCGTTTTTTTTATACAGCCGCACTTACATCTTATTTTTTATCTTCCGGTGTTATTATTGCGTCTATTGTTATATCTTTTTGAAGCGAGAGAGCCTCAATCATATCTTTCGTACACTTAATCAAATACCCTCGCGGACTTGGATGCGGCTCGGCATCTCCTATTAGAATAATCTTCCTTTGAGCACTCCAATCCCAATCATAAAAATTTATAGATGCATACAAGGCTTCATAAACAGCTTCCGGAATATCGCCGCCGGGATTACCCTCTATAGAAAAACCATTGAGCCGTTCGAAAAACTCATCGGGAGTATTTGAAAATGGAAAATATTTTACCGGCAGGTTTTTATACCTGTAATTATCAACATAATCACGGTATAACAGAAGTCCCAGGCGAATTTCACCGAATTTTTCCAGCTCTTTTGTAAGTCTCGGAACAAGTTCTTCCCTAAGCTTTTTAATTTCATCTTTCATACTGCCGGTGGTATCGACAGCAAAGACAACATCAACCTTGTTTTTCGGATCAATCTCTAAGACGGAGTTAATAATATCATCAATAATTGTTTCAGGCCCTCTTGAATACTTAAAGGCTCCTTTATTCATATTGGCAATATCTTCGAATGAAGAGGCGGCCTTAGGATTATAGTCATCATAAAGAATCAGCGTTTCTTCTTTTTCACTGCTTTTTTCTGAAATCTCCTCAGTCTTTGGAGACGGAACAGGTATAAAATTGAATAAAAAAGGATTATCAAGAAAATCGGCACCTTCATAATCAGCATAGGCCTTGGTAAAGGTTCTTATGCTTATAAACGTCCCCTTTTGAATAACAACTGTTCCGTTACGCGACCAGGGGTACCCGTAGTCCAATTCCTTCGGTATGTAAACATGGAATACCTTTCCAAGCTCGGAGTGTTCCTCTGGGGTTGAGTCTATGAGACTGTAGCGCGAAGAAGGAGACTCCAAAAAGGAACCGTTGAGCATTCTTTTTTCATCGCCGTTGACCGGATTCCAGTCTTTAGCTCTATAGGCATAATTATCGGCTGTCCCGTCATCACTTTTGGTAGTTTCTGTCAGCAGTACTGAGTTAACACCCTCTTTTTGCTTGATGTATAGATGATACCCTCCGTCTTCAGCCTTTACCAGACGAATATCCTGAACAGTTACTGTCAAATCGGCAGCAAATGCCGAAAACACCAAACAAAGACCGACACATACACAAATAACTCTTTTCTTCATACTGAATATATCGGTTTTAAATTGCGAAATATGATAAACCCGAGATTTTTTTTTCATTTTATGCTATACTTTTTATCCGTGGGCGATAAAGATACACTAAAAACAATTGAATTTTCTCATGTCAATATAGACGAATTTTATGATGAAGAGCAGCGTACAGACGCGTTTTCGACAGATATTATTGTTTTAACCGACAATGAATCTGATTTAGTTCATATGCTCTCGGATCGTTTAAAAACAATTTCCCCGGAAACACTCGAAGGTATTACAAACCGCATAGCAGATGTAAAAAGGCTCGCTTCAGACATTGCCCGCTTTCCGTCCCTGCTTCACAAGCAGACGCTTTCATCGGAAGTACAAACCCAGCACACACTGGCAGAGTCGCTTCTGCAGCAGAGAGACGGAGACAAAACACTTCATCTTCCCACCAAGGCTATTCTCGGTAAAGGATTCCTTGTTGCAAAATTTCATGCTTTTACAGCTATGACCAAAATTGCTGTAAATTCAAAATTTCCGGAAGAAGAAATACTAAAACTGAATAACGCTACCTTGAATATTATGTTCACGATCATGGTTGAGGATGTATACTTAAGTCTTCTTGATGACTTAACAATCCCTATCGACATCCGGCGCCAGATAGCCTACTCGCTTATAATTCTGTGGGAACACCGCAGCGACCAGAATGTTGCAGATGTAGCGCCGGTTCTCGACGCTGTCTGGAGAGCCAGACGAAAATTGGCGCCTGCATTCGGCACCATGGTCGGAACTAGCGAACTTTTATTTTTATCGATCGAAATGGATGATCAGTGGCGGCATTTTATTATGTCGCGGTTATCAGATAACGATGTTTCCTGTGCTATGCAGGAATATTTATTCGGTCTTTCACATGAACAAATACAGACTCTAAAACAGATATTACGGGAAAAGGGAATAGCGGCTATAGGCCGGGATGAGGTTTCTTCGTTTTTAGGACAAAAATCATTATCTATTTATGATGAAGATCCCCGAAGCTTTTTTCTGCTTTACTCTGTCCGCAGAGAAAACGCAAAAGCGCGTAAAAGAATGAATCTTTCAGGTCCGCATCAGACACTTGAGGACCACTTTATGCGTTTTATTTTAGAGAGAAATAAGGAAAAGCAGCATAATGATATCTACGCAAAATAAGAGAGAGCCGTATCGTTTTGGAGAAAAACTGAGAGCTGTGCGTGAAAGAAAGGGCTTAACACTAAAAACCGTAGCCAATCAGGCCGGAGTAAGCGAAAGCCTTGTATCTCAAATAGAACGGAATAAGGTATCGCCTGCAATTGATACACTCCTCAATCTTGCAGATGTACTGGACATAAATCTTGAATTTCTTTTTGAAGAATACCGTAAGGATCACCCGGTAAAAGTTATACGCTGCGGCGACCGCCGGAAAATTAAGGATGACGAAGTTATTTACGAAGAAGTCGCCAAGGCTCAGGAAAAGGATGAAAAAAATGCACTTGAAGCATATATAATTTCGATCCCTCCGGGCGGTAAAACACACCGCGGTTCATATGGTCATTTAGGATATGAACTTGGTTTCATTTTATCCGGTAAAGCAGAGTTTAATTACGAATCATTAAAATACAGCCTTTCAGAAGGCGACAGTATATCATTTTCGGCTTCATCTCCCCATGTACTTGTAAATTCCGGAACATCAGCAATGACAGCTATTTGGGTTGTCAGCCCGCCCCAGCGGTTTATCTAAGATTCTAATATCTTCTTCTGCTATTGACTCTTTAGTGATTTTCAGTAATACTGATTGTTATTCAACGGAATGGCCGAAGGAGGTGAACAATATGGCAAGAATCAATGTAGATGATAATGAAAACCTTGAAAAAGCAATCAAACGTTTTAAACGTATGGTTGAAAAAGAGGGAATCATCCGCGAGTGGAAAAAACGCGAATACTTTGAAAAACCTTCTACCATTCTTAACCGCAAGAATAAAACTCTTCAGCGGAAAATGATGAAAAAAACACGCAAAACTCACGAAACAGTCAAATCTGGCTACTAGAATAAGCAATAAAATGCTTATAGTGCGTTTTCAAAAATAAGGGCTGCCGGAAATTGTATTTCCGCAGCCTTTTTTTATTTTTTAAAACAAGTTCAATAAGCATCCTGTCTCATTGACGAATAACTTAATATAAATTATCATGGTCAGCATGGGTGTAACGACTAGTCAACAGCTAACTAGATATTATGATTTATACAGAGAGACAGAAATAACATTTACCAAAGAAATTATACGCACTTTAAATCTGGATCCCCGTCAAGTCTATTTAAAGTGCGTCGGCAGTCAATGGCCATGTATAATAAATTCTACGTCTTTTTTAGCAGCACGAATTATTCTCGGAACAAAGGGCGGAGCCTATGCATATATTACTAAAAATAATCCAACCGTCAGTTTAAGATTTTGCTTTATACAAAGCGATAATCAGCCATTAAGTTTCTTTGTAACAGCACGTGTTTCAAACATTCAGCCTTACATGGATTCTCAGGATCTTGCTATTATTACACTCTCTTTTACGCAAAGGCCTCCCGACGATTTAATAGAAATTGTAGGCAGCCTCCTTGAAGCTAATATTAATGCTGTACGCCGTAAAGAAGAACGCATTGTCATAAACGAAGAAACTAAGAGAAAATTAGCGCTTTCAAAGGAAGAAACCCTGGTTTATGTGCAAAATGTACCCAGACACTGTATTTTACGGGATGTTTCCTTTTCGGGAGCAAAAATTATCCTTCTTGGATTAGCTCAGTTTTTAAAAGACAAGGAAACAATTCTCCGGCTTGAGTTTGAAGATCCGCGCGAAATAATTAATTTAAAAGGCAGTATTGTAGCAACAGCCGAAATTTCCGGAAGAAAAGACATGGTTGCGGTTTCACTCAAATTTGATGAAAAAGCAATTCCTTTGTCATATAAAATACACATTAACAATTATCTCACCGCAGTAAGAAAAACCCAGCTTTCTGCAGTTGATGCTAAAGCAGAAGAAGACAAAAAAGCCACTGCCCTTGCAGAAGCAAAGGCGCGCTCAGCACATATAAATAAACAGGATACTCTGCAGGAAGAACAACCTGCCTCAGATTCTGCTGAATAAACGTTTTAATAAGGAAAATAATCATGAGTGCTAATCCCCTTGAAACAATCATATATATTAAACTGCCCGACACCTTTAATTTGGGCGGTACAAATTTTGATCTGGATCCTTCAATTCCTCTCCCCGTCCAGCTTTCTACATCAGATGCTTCAAAATTCAATGTTTCAAATCTCACATGGGAAATGATTCTAGCTGGTATACTTACAATATTTGCCTATGACCCCCATAATGATCATACAGATTACTACCGTTCACTTCTTACAGAAACAAGACCTAACATAAAAGCAGAACTAACAGAAGCAGCAATACTAAAGGCACGTAATGAAAATTGCGAAATAGCAGAAGAAATCTTTGCAGCCCTTCGAGGTCTCGATCCGGAAGATATGACCACAATTCTCAATTCTGCCTTGTTTTATGATGAAAGAGCAGATTCTTATAGAAAATCCGGTCTCAATGAGGATGCAGATGCCTGTGACGAGCAAGCACACCGGTACTATAAAAGAGTACTGGCTGCAGAACCTGCAATTCCTGATGCTTTTTTTAATGCAGGTTTTTTCTATCTTAAACAAAAGGATTTTGCAAGATCC
>JAKJFV010000125.1 GCA_022704725.1 Spirochaetota bacterium | reverse complement strand
ATAATGGGTAGCTATCAGTTTCATGTCGAGTTTATGAAAAATAACCTTTTCCTTAAAAATCTTAAAAGCAATAGCTTCTTTCTCTTTCAGCTGTTCTGCCCTTTCTAAATCCGGCTGTCCTGCTTTACGATCAATTACAAGAACATCCGAGGGTTTAATTCCGATCGGTTTTACAGATCTTCCCATGACCAATGCAATATCTTTCCCGTATCTGGTTGGAATTATTACATAGTCGCCTGCCTCGATTTCCATCGAGTCCTGAGTTGTCGCATATACCCCTTCACTTGAATACTCAAGTTTTAAGCGGTACAAGGGATCCTCATGAGATCCGTCATCTATAAAGTCGTCCTCTAAATTATACAAACTGTCATTATCCTGCAGATTGTCTATATCATTCTCAAAAACTTCGCTCATACATTCCTCATTAAGAAAATAGGTCTACTAGTAATCCGGTAATTTCGTCAACTTTTGCCATCATGCGTATTTGATCCGCCTGATTGAACAAAATATCAGAAGCCAGCCGGTCCAGCTCCTGATTTACAACCTGTACAATGGAGAACTTTTTTTTTGTAAAAGTTCCCGCCCGTGTTTTTTTGCGGATGCCTTCCTGCTCTTCAATCTCATATGATTGACTTACCACAAAACGCAGAAAATTTCCTACTGCCTTTTTGTATAAAACAAAGGAATCGGCAAAGGGTTTTTGTTTTAAAACATCACCCGCAGAATACACAGAATCTATTAACACTTGAACAGCTTCATCAAACGGCAGTCCGGAAACTTCATCCGGCAAACCTTCAAGCTGAACATCTTCATTTTCTTTTTCTTCTAAAAGAGCCGAAAATAAACTTTTCCTGACAGATCCTTTTTCATTAGAATCTTCTTTTTTTTTGGCCTTATTCGCCCCGCTCAATATGGGAGAAGTAAGTCCTAAGTGCAAGGCTGACTGCAGAGGATCAACACCGTTCATACTATTGTCCGGAAGAAGATGAAAAAACCCGTTTTTGAATAGAAGTCATAGTCAGCCAGCTGTTTTTTGCTTCTTCGAATTCTTTTTCATCAGAAATTGATACGCACATTCCGTGCAGTACCACGCCTTCTTCTATCTTAACCTTTCTGGAAACAACATCGCCTACTACAGCGGCAGTTGAAAATAAGGTTATACTATCTTGCGCCACAACATTGCCAATTACAATGCCGCCTACTATCACCGCAGAGGCAAGTATATTTCCTCTAATCCGGGCATGTTCTCCTATAATTACCCTTCCGGTTGTTTCCAGGTCGCCGGCAATATCACCGTCGATTCTAACAAAACCGGCAACGCGCAGATTACCTGCGACAGCAGAACCCGGACCAATAAGTGTATTTATATTAATATCGTCTGAAGAAAGAGCCATTATTCCACCGCTACTTGGCAAGCTTTACATAAACGTATTTTGCAGGATCAACTACACCATCACCAATATGCACCTCATAATGAAGATGTGCCGCCGTTGAAGTTCCTGTATTTCCTACATTTCCAATGACATCACCTTGAGATACGAACTGACCCTTGCCGACACGAGTAGAACTCATGTGTGCATACCGTGTATAAAATCCGTGCTTATGCTTAATTACTACATAATTTCCAAAATCTGTACTATAAGCTACTGTTACTACCTGACCGTTTGCAGTAGCAATGATCGGATCTCCCGAGCGCCATGTCGAAAAGTCCAACCCCTTATGTATATACCATTGTCCCGTTATCGGATGTTTATTTTGCCCGAAAGCCATAGAAATATGCCCGATGCCGCCTTTTAAAGGCCAAACACTGGGAATATCGGCAAAGAGCGTACCCTGAAGCTCAAGCATTTTTGCAATCTGCTCCAGCGGCTGAATTGAAGATTCCAAATATGAGGCAAGATCTTTTATTTCTGCTGTTTCCTGTAATGAACCGTGAGACAATTCCTGAAGATCAAATAAAGAAGCAAGATCGCTGCCGGAACCGGTATTTGCAGACTTTGAAACACTTTGATCAACACCAAGAATTGAAAAGGATTGAGATAAAGTTGACTGAAAACGCTTCGCAGTCTGTATTAAATTGCTGCTTTCATCACGAAGTTCATCCAAACTTGCCTGTGTTTTTCTGTTTTCTTCACGAAGCCGCGATATTTCCGAATTGGTTCCGATTGCCTGTTTATTAAAGTACACAAATGATACCGCAATTCCGGTTACTAAAATAAAACCTGAAATAAGAGCGAATACATTTGTTTGAAAATTTATAACCTTCTTCTGAGAATGAGGAACAATCATTATTGTGAGCTTTCTGTCACCGGCTCTGAATATTTTTAGAAAACCCCTGCCAATAAAAGCAAAAAAGCTGCTTAAGGCATGAAGTATTGAGAATACTATGTTTTTTTCAACTCTCTTGTATCGCCGCGTTTGTGCCAAAAGCTTACCTCGGGAACGTTTTTAGACAATTTTTGGTATTATACCACTACTAAAATAATCTGTCAAACTCAACAGGACAATTAAAAGCTGTTTTAAGTTGACGATTAAACTGTACTGTGTTATTCTTATCGGTAGGAACACACTAAGTTTTAAGTACAATTTTGTTCCACAAAGACGGTTCCCGTCTTTTGTTACCTTTTTTGGAAGAAAGCCATGCAGTTTTTTGATACTCACGCCCACATAGGGTTGATTTATGATGACCCTATTGAACAGCTTCGTGTTATACAGGAAGCAAAACAAGCACACGTTTCTCGTATTGTGAGCATTTGCAATAGTTTACATGACTTTACACAGGTATACGCAAATCTCAAGTCGGTTCCGGGTGTTTACCACGCAGTTGGTGTAGCTCCGTCCGAAGTTACGAATCCTGGAAAAGATTGGATTCAAACCATCGAAAACGGACTAAAACTACCGAATGTTATAGCCCTCGGAGAGACAGGCTTAGATTATTTCCGCAAATTTGGAGATAAGCGCTCTCAAATTGAGTTATTTATTACTCAATTGGAAATAGCTCAAAAAATGAATGTTCCGGTAATAATTCATAACCGCGATGCAGGTAAAGATGTCCTCGACATCTTAAGCGAACGCATACCGGATGCAGGCGCTGTACTGCATTGTTATTCTGAAGATGCAGATTATGCAAAAAAAGCACTCGGACTCAACATTTATTTCTCCTTTGCTGGAAATTTAACATACCGCAACGCAAGAAATTTACATGAAACAGTTCTGAATGTTCCACTCGACAGAATTCTCGTAGAATCTGAAAGTCCTTTCATGGTTCCGGCCGAATTCAGAGGAAAGCGTAATATGCCGTCATATACACCGTCAACGGTCCGCTTTTTATCGGACCTGCTGGATATTGAATTTGAAGAAATAAGCGCTCAGCTATGGAAAAACAGCTGTAAATTTTTCCGGCTGCCTGAATAAGATTTATCCATGAGCATATATTACCATCCCGCATCAATAGGGGATCTTCTCATTCCCGGCAACCTGTTCCTTGCACCGGTTGCCGGTTACTCAGACAGAGCCTTCAGATCTGTCTGCATTAAAGGCGGAGCATCTCTATGCTATACGGAAATGGTATCTTCAGAGGCCTTGTACAGAGGATCCGGTAAAACCCAGCAGCTTCTTTTACGCGCAGAAAATGAAAAGCTTTTTGCAGTCCAGCTGTTTGGAGGAGACCCTCACGCAATGCAGGAAGCTGCAGGGATTGTAATCCGCGATCACAAACCATCTCTTATAGATATTAATGCCGGATGCCCTGTCCCGAAGATAATTAAGTCGGGCGCAGGCTCTGCATTAACTAAAGATCCGGAACACTTATACACCATAACCCGGGCTGTGGTACAAGCTGCTGGAGAAACTCCTGTGACAGTAAAAATCCGCTCGGGCTGGGATGCCCAGAATTTAACATGGAAAGAAGCAGCGCTTGCCGCCTATGAAGCGGGGGCAAAAGCAGTAACCATACATGCCAGGACAAGAGCTCAAGGCTACGAAGGAAAGGCTGACTGGACGATTCTTGCGGAATTGGTGAAAGTATTAAAAAACAAAATACCTGTTTTTGGTTCAGGAGACGTATTCAGTCCGGAAGATGCAAAAAGTATGTTTGAACAAACAGACTGCTGCGCAGTTATGTTCGCACGCGGAGCCATGGGGAACCCTTTTATTTTCCGGCAGACAATAGAATTATTAACAACAGGAACATACAAAGAAATTGACCCCGCAGAAAGAATACGCGCCGGGATGGAAGAATTAGAGATTTTAATAGAAGATACAGGTGAATTATCTGCATGCAGAGAAATGCGGAAGCGTTTCTGCGGATACTCAAAGGGTCTTCTTGGAGGCCCCTCCTTACGAAGCGCTATTGTTAAGGCAGAAAAGGCTTCTGATTATAAAGGTATTTTTTCTCCTTATTTATTGTAAAAATATCTTATTCATCTTACAATATGCCTATGGCATTTTTTAGTGCAGTAATACAAATTTTAAAAAACATCTTCTCTCCTAAAAACTCAGAAACTCATTTTAAAGGTGAATTAAAGCATTTTGAAAATGAATTAAAGAATATTCAGCCCCAGTTGTATAAAAACGGCTTTCTTACCCCCAATATTGCAGAACTTTTTCATATTCTTTATACGGAATCAAAAGTTCTTTTTAACCTTTTCTCAGAAACTATAGCCGGAGACGATAACCAGAAATCAAATAAATACACCGACATGCTCATTACAACAGGTTTTTTCGCAGAGAGCAGAGATTTGTGGAACAGTCTAAACTATGATTCACGAAAAAGAGAGCTCGAGCAAACAGGAGAGGATCACAAAATTTATGAAGAACAGCATAAGAGGCTTGAAAAAATACTGCACCTGCTTGAGAACGAGGACTTTAAAAGAATTGAGAAAGTAATCCGGGAAATAGACCGCCTTGTGGATATTTGCAGATTCAATTATGTTTCAATACTGCACCAGTTTGATCCCTCTTTTTCAGCTGATAACCCTTCTTACACTCCGGAATTTCGTCCTGTTTTGTTAACGGATGTTGAACATACCCTGATGGACATCTATTATGTATCAGCCTCGCTCGATATTAAGGTTCCCGAAGCACGCGCAATAACTGCACTTGCAGAGCTACGCAAGGGGAGTTCTTTATCCGAAGAAGAGAATCAAAAACTCATTCAGTCAATAAAAAAAATAAATGCGGTTTTTAGAAACATACTGACACAATCCACCCTGCAGAAGATGATTTTTCTGTCAAAAAATACCATGGAATTTCAGCTTCAGACAGCACAATATACCCGAAAATTAATTCAGCCGTTCAAAGAACGAATACGAAAGCAGTTTGATGCAGATACAAAGAGGATCAGATCGGAATTTCAGGATTTAAAAATCACCAAAGAGCTTATGGAACTTTTCGGAACCAGAGAGCTCATAACACTTCGCGGGTATAATCATGAAAACAATGAGTATCTTCAACAGAACTCTACAGAGTCTTTTCAATTCATAACCCCTGTTCAAATACTTAACACCTTTGTACGAATATATATAACCGATCAGATTTTGTCGCTTCTCAATGATATTGTTGTTGAAGGTTTTTTTAATAATCCGCTGTATAAAACAGAATT
>JAKJFV010000124.1 GCA_022704725.1 Spirochaetota bacterium | reverse complement strand
ACTGATAAATTTATAGCCAATGATAGCACCGTCTTTATCGACTGCAATTTTTTCTACATATCCTTCTGCCATCTCGAGGTAACGGGGGCCGGTTTTTGTAGTTGCAAACATTGTTCCAACCTGTGAACGTAATCCCTTTCCAAGGTCTTCCAAAGAAGCGCCTACTTCCAATCCGTCTTCCGAGAAGGCTGACTGGGTGCGGCCGTAAATGATCTGGAGGAAAAGTTCACGCATTGCAGTATTAATAGCATCGCAAACAAGGTCTGTATTCATTGCTTCAATAATTGTTTTTCCAATAAGGATTTCACTAGCCATAGCTGCAGAATGAGTCATACCTGAGCAGCCGATTGTTTCTACAAGAGCTTCATGAATAACACCTTCTTTAACATTCAAGGTTAGTTTGCAAGCACCCTGCTGGGGAGCACACCAGCCCACACCGTGTGTAAAACCGGAAATATCTTTAACTTCCTTAGCCTGAACCCATTTTCCTTCTTGAGGAATAGGAGCAGGTCCGTGATAGGCGGCTTTTGCCAAGGGACACATGTGTTCCACTTCTGCCGAATAAACCATTTTGGTCTCCTGAAATTAGAGTAGATTCAGCCGGTGTTCCCGGCTGTCGTTTGTTTATTAGTATAATAAATTATAGATAAATAATCTAGACGGCAGACTGGCTCTTTATTCCTGTTTCGCAGCTCATCCAGTCTTTAAAGGCGTTGAATATTTTTTGATCAAAATTAATGCCGACAAGCTTTTCAAGCGATACAAGAGCCTCTTCATGGGTATACGCCTTTCGGTAGGGACGGTCTGAAGCCAGTGCATCGTAAATATCAGCAAGGCTTATGATCATTGCTTCCCACGGATAATCCCCCGGTCTCTTTTCATAATACCCTGTACCGTCAATTTTTTCATGATGATACCGTATTAAGTCGCGTATTTCTGAGAAAAATCCCGAATCATTGACAATATCGTAGCCTATTTCTGTATGCTTCTTAATTTCCTTATATTCTGCATCCGTTAGGCTTGATGTTTTTGTAATAATTGAGTCACTTATGCCTATTTTTCCTATATCGTGCAGAATTGCAGCATAGCGTATGCGGCGGATAGAATCATACGACAGATTCAAAGCCTGAGCGATGCCCACGGCATACTTCATAACACGCTCTGAATGACCCCTCGTATAATGATCCTTTGCCTCAAGCGCCCGTGTCAGTGACGATACCGTCGAAAAATAACTTTCTTCAAGTTCTGCATATAAAAGACGGCTGTTCATTTCGGTAGCTAAAAAAGCCGTCAAAATTTCCAGCATATAACGGTGTTCAACACCAAAAATACCTTTTTTACCGGATTCTCTGCACAGCGTAATAACACCGAGAACACGCTTATCAGTCTGTACCGGGACAGATATAAAGGAACCCTGAATAAATTTTTCTTCTGCCATAAAAGAATACGAAGGATGTTTTTCACGATCCGGAATATAGGACGCCCGTTTTCTCTCCAGGGTTAGCCCCGAAATTCCCTTTCCTGTGCTTAAAGGATCAGGTTTTACCCCCCCGGTAATCCAAACATCGGGTATTAAGAGATCAAGATACTCATCGTAGTGATAATAAATCCCGTAATCAAATGATAGCTTTTTTGCTACATCATCTAACAGATGTTTTATTAACTCTCCAAGGTTTTCATAGCGGTGCAAAGCCTCAGGGTACTCAGATAATTCTATTAATTCCCTCTGGCGGTTATCGGCAATGGAATTTTTAACCGCGCTGTCAGGTCATTCATAAATGAGTGCTGTTCTCCGCTTAATTCCGGTACAGAAATAAGGATAAAGGCCAACAGAGAAAAACGATGAACTATGGGAATGACAAATTGCGCATTATATGTTTCTCTCAAAAGATCATGCAGCATAGAATCATTCAGGTTGTAATCACTAAAAACATCATCAATTAAGCTGCCTGCAGACTGCATTGTAAGGCAGGCAGTAAAAAGGGAATCATCGGGAATAGAAGATAAACCTTCTCTGTCAATTTCCCGGAATTCATGAGCTTCACTTACATGTACAAAAATATGAGGATTTGCACCAGGAACCGCAGATGCAGTCATCGATAATGCAGACTCTATAAGACCTGCTGTAGTAACCCAGTCATCAAGCACATCCAAAGAATATTGTTTTTCTAAATGAATTAAATCATTTTGTATACTATTTGTTAATAACTCTTCCATATATTAAATCATTGTAAAGTTACAAGTTTAATCTGTCAAGAAATATGTAACTATTTATTGATATTTAGTGAAACGAAAGTGATATTGTCCTAAAGAAACGCAAGGGAAAGTGTCCCATGCTAAAATAGCTTCCTGTAAAGGAGGCAGAATGAAAAGGAAATATACGCTCATGGATTACGACAAAATCGCCATTATTAAAGATGTTGTGGAAAAAGGTAAAAGTAAACATGCTGCAGCGATAAAACTCAGCAGAAGTATTAGAACAATTAATCGAATGATTAAGAAGTATCGGGAGTTAGGAGAGGAAGGACTCATACATGGTAACACAGGTCAGACTCCGGTAAATAAGCTGGATCATGATCTTATTTTCACCCATTATAAAGAAACCTATGAGGATTTTAACATACTTCATTTCTCTGAGAAACTTAAAGAAAAGGAAGGTATTACAATCAGTGAGGCTACAGTACGAACTATATTCAAAGAGCATGATACACTCTCAGTAAGGGCTCGTAGAAGAACAAAAAGGGAATTAAAGAAGAAATTGAAGAATATGAAGAAACTTAGCATTGAACAAAAGGATCAGCTTATTCAACTTGAGACTGAAGAATTTACCGGATGCGTTCATCCCACACAGCCAAGAAGTAAATATTTTGGAGAAGAACTTCAGATGGATGCTTCGGAACATGAATGGTTCGGTTCTGTAAAATCTCATCTTCATCTTGCAATAGATGATGCAACAGGCAGACTTGTAGGAGGCTGGTTTGATTGGCAGGAAACTCTGTTTGGCTACTATGCTGTACTTCGACAAATCCTTACAGCATATGGAATTCCTATCAAGTTTAAAACAGATAGAAGAACTATTTTTGAATATAAAAGCAAGAAATCAAAAGATATGAGTGAAGATACTTTTACCCAGTTCTCTCATGCTTGTCACACATTAGGGATTGAACTAGAAGCAAAATCTATACCGGAATTTAAACCAAGGATAGAACGCAGCTTTCAAACACTTCAAGGAAGACTGATCCAAGAAATGAGATTAGCCGGCGTTTCTACCTTGGACGATGCCAATGCGTTTCTCAACTCCTACATATCGAAATTTAATCAGCAATTCGCAATTATGGATAGTATTCCATCTTGCTTTGATATACAACCGTCAAAAGAGCAAATAGATCAAACTTTAGTAACTTTTGCAAAACGCACCATTTCTAAAGGTCATGATGTAATGATTAATCATAATCGGTATGCTTTATATGATGAATATAATCAGCAAAAATTTCTTCTTCCAAAAACTAAAGTCTCAGTCATTACCATGATGGATTCCTCTATGTTTGTTCTTCATAACGAAAAACTATTTGCTCTTGAAAAAATCCCAGAGCGATATGAGTTCTCTCCATCCGTTGATCGTGATGAGGATTATTCTGTACCAGTAAAAACAAAAAGAGTTATTCCTAATGCTGATCATCCTTGGCGAATTAGTAATGCTAAGTTTTTCAGAAATTATGAATATTTAATTATGTGATGTTGGGACATTTTCCCTTTCGCTTGACAGAAATATGTAACTATTTATTGATATTTTTTTATTCATTCCACCTGCCTTATTCACTTACTCTAAGATGGTAATTTCTACACGGCGGTTCTTTGCCTTTCCTTCACTGGTTGAGTTATCTGCAATAGGATTTTCTGCACCGTATCCTGCATATAAAAATCGTTCCTCGGCAATACCACGTGCGGCCATTTCGCTTATAATTTTTTGAGCTCTTTCAATAGATAATTTTTTCTCGCCTGAGGGGTTTCCAGTTGCTGCTGTATGACCTTCTACAAGGAAAAAAGAATCCGGCACAAGAAGAAGCACTTTGGCAATTTCATCAAGCCGCCACTTTTCTTCGCTCAGAATCACGGCACTGTCGCTTGCAAACCGGATATCCCTCACCGACAGCCTTATACCTGTATCAAGCTGTTCGACAAAGACTCCTGTGTTGTTTTCGTCCGCTGCAGATGAATCCTGACCGGAAGACAGACCGCTATGCAGTGAGGCTTCAATATCTTTTTTATTAATTGATACTGACTCCTCATTCTTTACAGACTCACGTTCGCCACTCTTCACAGTTCCAGGTAACACACTCTTTATTGCACTTTGACTTTCTTTCCCGGAGGACTTTGTCAGACTGCTGCCTTCTGGAGTCTTTCCTGAGGCGGCGGAAGGCAGGGGTAAAATATCTGTACCGGATTGGGGTTTCAATTCGCCGGAAGAGGCAATTGCGTCCTGTCCGCTCAGGCTTTTTAAAGCTGTATAGAGCTTTTCCTTATTAACAGCAGGAGGAAATTCGGTAAAAAGCAGGGTTGAACCGGCTAATCGGACAGACGATCCGTCTTTATAGGTAAACGTCTCATCCATGGTATCGCGTATTAAAATTGCAGCCCCTGTATCTTTTAAAACAAGAATATCAGCATTGTGAGTTCCCGACGCAGATTTTAAATTGGGATCTCCATAGTAATCCATGTACTGAACTCCGTACCTCGTTGCCCATTTAGCCTTGATCCGGTACACCTGTTCACCCTTATAGGTTTCTTCACCGGAAAAAACATATTCAATATAAATTGGCATCTTTGTATAGATTCCTGTATTATACGGATCAACAGACCGCACAGCTTCTGAACGCCAGGACTCTCCGGGCAGCACCGCTTTTGATGGATATGAGGGGAAACTGCGGTATGAAGGAAATCCGTTATCATCTACAACGGTCATCTTCCCGTCTCCGGCAATATGAAAGGTTGAGGGGATGGAGTCCGACAAACCTCGGGAAGTTTTCTGCATATTTGATTTTGTTTCTTCAAGAACATAGAAATAGCCCGAAAACCAGCTGTTATCTTTTACAGCTGAAGCAGCACCTGAAGGTGCTTTTATGGGAGAAATGAAGGATCTGACTTCACGGCTCGTTAAACCAGTAAATTTGCCGTTATCATACCGGCGTATATCGGATCTTTCCACCATGTAGTATGAAGGCCCCTGATTATAGACAATCAGAGATTGTGCATTAACCAGCACATGTATGAGAAGTAAGACAGTAATTCCAATGTTCTTTTTCATACTTACCCTTATCGGTATTTATTCATGCAGAGTAAAGCGCCACGAGCATGCGCAGTTCTCATCGGTAATATCAGGATAACAGCTTTCACTCTCACAGGTAAAACGATCATCAATTGTTTTTGCAAATAGCCCGTATTCAATAATACCGACAGACTTGCATGGATGATACGGCATGCCTTTACGCTTACGCGCAGTCTGTACTCTGCAGTCTACAGTTCTGTAGACCAGAACATTGCCGGCAATCGAGATTTCATAGGTATTTAAGTTGGCATACATCCTAAGCTCAAGTGCGCGTTTCAAACCGTCAAGGCCCGGATTATCAG
>JAKJFV010000123.1:3010-5648 GCA_022704725.1 Spirochaetota bacterium | reverse complement strand
AGGGTTTAATAAAAATGCAGTTCCCTCAATAATTACTATCCGCACCAAGGACGATAAGGGCTCTTTTTACCCTGCAAACAGCTATACCAATGTTGTCCGCCGCAACACTCTCGATGTGCAGGAAATCGAGAACGGTTTTCGTCTTGTACAGTTTTTTAAGCGTGAAGGTATTGAAGTTCCTGTTGATATAACCATCGAAGGAAGAACTCTTCTTGTTTCTGTACCGCTTGGAGAAATATGGGAAAATGATGAGGATGTTTTACGAATCCTTGATTTTACTGTTATGCCGT
Source organism: Spirochaetota bacterium (assembly GCA_022704725.1). Lineage (GTDB taxonomy): Bacteria > Spirochaetota > Spirochaetia > Treponematales > Treponemataceae > JAAZLA01. The sequence goes on along the minus strand of JAKJFV010000123.1, from coordinate 5,358 downwards.
ATTTCGGAGCTGCAGGTCCTGAAGAAAAGGGCTATATGTTTGTTCCCGACGGCAGCGGTGCTTTAATTAATTTTACAAACCGCAATAGCGATGCAGTGTATCAGCAGTATGTGTATGGTCGCGATAACTCAATTATTCCTGTTATGAAAAAAACTGTGACGGAAGATGTCCTTCTGCCGGTATTCGGCATGAAAAGAAGCGGCTCCGGTTTTATTGCAGTATTTGAACAAAGTGCTTCGCGCGGTTTTATAAGTGCAGAAACTGCGTATCAAAAAACAAATTACAATGCAATTAATGCATCCTGTGTTGTGCGGGATTATGATGTTTTTTCCTTTCGCGAAAGGACAGGTACACCGCGCGATATAAAAATATTTGAAAAAGGCAACTTTGCAGATGAGGTTTTTTCCGTCCGCTATATTCTTCTGGATGAAGAAGACTCGGATTATACCGGAATGGCAAAAGCCTATAGATCATATTTACAGAGTAAGGGGAATTTCCCCCTGGAAAAGAAAGCAGACGATACAGCCCTTGTATTAAATTTTTTAGGAAACTCAGAAAAAAAGCAGCCTGTTGCAGGAATCCCGATGAATGTTATGATGTCATACACGCCGTTTGCTGATGTTGTACAAACCATAGAAAAACTAGAGTCAAAGGGTGTAAGTAATTTTGTTGTCAAATATGACGGATGGACGGACGGCGGTTTATTCGGCAAGTATCCTGCTAAGGCTGATCCGGAAAAAGCTGCCGGCGGAAAAAAAGATTTTAATGCTATGATTAGTACGCTTGAAGAAAAGGGTATACCTTTTTTCGGAGGAACGGACTTTGTACATTTATTTAAGAGCGATATATCACACTTGAAAGAGCTGCATACAAATAGATCTATAAATAAAACACCTGCTGCTGTTCCCGAATATGCACTTTCTACATTCAATGAGAAAGAAGACTCAAATCCGTATTGGGTATTAAAAGCTCCTTCTATAGAAAAATTTGCATCGCGCTTTTACAGCTCGTTAGAAAAGTATCCAACGCTGGGATTAGCACCCGACAGTCTTGCAGGAACTCTGGGGTCGGATTTTTCAAGTAAGAACGGCTCATCACGCAGCAGGACCGCAGCGGTTTTTGAATCTCTTATTGCAAAATATTCTACCGATCGGGGTTTGTATTTTTCAAGACCCTTTGCTTATGCATTGCCTTTTACAACATTTGCCGGCGACCTTCCTTCTACGTCGAGCAGGTTTGACATTGAAGATGACTCTGTTCCTTTTTATCAGATTGTACTCAAAGGATACATTCCTTTTTCCAATCTCCCTGCAAACCGTTCCCTTGATCAAAGGTCCTATGTTTTAAGTCTTCTCGAAAGCGGGGCAATGCCGTCTTTTGTCTGGGTTACGAAAAATCCTGATGAAATGCGCGACACAAGGCTTGATTCCTTCATGAGTGTTTTTGCAGATGACTGGCTTGATGAATCTGTGTCGCTCTATAAAGAAGTTGCCCCTGTTCTTGATCTAATTAACGGTTTTGAAATTATGAGTCATAACATACTTACTAATGGGCTTAGAGAAATAGTATACGGAAACGGTATAACAATAATTACAAATCCTACATCTCAAACGGCAGCCCATTCTTCGGGCTTAATTATACAATCCATGTCGTACGCGGTTCAGAATGCTGTGAAGGGGTTAACACAATGAAATTACTTAACGGAAAGCTTGATGGCTATAATCCTTTTAGAAAAAGAGGGCTTGCAGAAAAAAAGGCTCTTTGGGGATGGTTTTTTATAGCACCCTGGATAGTCGGTTTTATATTCTTCTTTGCAGTGCCTCTTGTGACTTCGTTTTATTACACACTGACAACCATACAAATCTCTCATAACGGTCTTGAATTTAATTGGGCCGGTTTTGATAATTATGTGTATGCTTTTACCGTCGATCCTGATTTTACAAGGAATATTGTAGAATCTGCTTTGAATATAGTGTATCAGGTTCCAATAATAATCTGCTTCAGTCTTTTTATTGCTCTTATTTTACGTTCAGAATTTCGCGGAAAAACTGCAATGCGGTCAATATTCTTTTTGCCGGTAATCATTTCTTCGGGTGTAGTTATAACCATTTTGCAGCAGAATGTTTTTGCTTCCGGTACTGGAGAGGCTTCTACCTTATTTCAAACAGGCAATCTTACCGATATTCTTGTTCGTTCAGGATTCGGCCCTTCCTTTACAAAAATTATAACGCAGACTATTGGCCAAATATTTGATCTTACGTGGCGCTCGGGAGTGCAAATTCTACTGCTGCTTTCAGCGCTTCACAGTATACCCGACAGTATGTATGAGGCGGCAAAAATTGAAGGTG
>JAKJFV010000123.1:0-2988 GCA_022704725.1 Spirochaetota bacterium | reverse complement strand
ACAGGCTGGGAGATGTTTTGGAAGATAACCTTCATCTTAATTTCACCGACCATTGTTATGGCAATCATTTATTCAATCATAGATTATTTTACTGATTATTCAAACAGTATTATGCAGATGATTGTCGAGAACGTAAAGATCGGCAAATTCGAGTACAGTACGACAATATCAATTTTGTACTTCGCTGTTGTTATGATCATTATTCTATTTGTTAACGGTATTCTTTCCCGCTCAGCCAATAAGGCTGTAAACTAGGTCTTGCTCCGGAGGTTTTGCATGGCTATGACATACTATAAAAATAAAAAGGCCGGCGATAAGGCTTTAGAAATAATCACGTCCATTGTGCGTGCCCTGTTTTTACTCGGAATGGCCTATGTGCTGCTGTATCCTGTTCTCTTTTTATTATCTAATGCATTTAGAGATCCTATAGACCGGCTTGACCCGACTGTTATCTGGATTCCTAAAACATTTACATTGAATAACTTTTTTTTGTCGGATCAGATTTTGGGCTTTATTCCCTCTATCATGAAAACGTTGAGCATGTTAATTCCATCGGTAATTATTCAAGTATTCATATGTCTCATGGTAGCATACGGTTTTGCCCGTTTTAATTTTAAGTTTAAGGAACTTCTTTTTTCCTGCCTGCTGTTCACCATAATTGTTCCTGTTCAGACAATGATAATCCCGCTATATGTAAACTTTCGATTTTTTGACTTTTTCGGTATAGGTAAAATTTTAGCGATCTTTAATGGTGGAGAGGCGGTCACCGTAAAACTTCTTAATACTAACTGGCCATTTTATCTTATGTCGCTGACCGGCACCGGCATCCGGTCCGGTTTATACATTTTTATGGTGCGGCAGTTTTTTAAAAGCATGCCGGTAGAGCTTGAAGAATCCGCCTTTGTCGACGGCTGCGGCCCGTTTAAAACTTTTATGAAAATAATGCTTCCGAATGTAGGCAGTATTGTGATCGTTATAACTCTTTTTTCAATAGTATGGCATTGGAACGATTTTTATCTGTCTGTTATGTTTTATATCGAGGAGTATCCATTGTCTGTGTCGGTTACCATGCTGCAGGAACGTCTTACTCTTTTATCGCAGAATATGAGTGCAGAAGATATGGCCCTTGCCGAGTCTTCGCTTTTGGAAGCTGCGTGTTTTGTTGTAATAGCACCGGTTCTGCTTTTATATATTTTTGCCCAAAGATATTTTACAGAAAGCATAACACGAACCGGTATTGTAGGTTAGAATAAAGGTGATTACCCAGATTTTCTGGAACACATACAAGTAAATGGAGGAATAATTATGAAAAAGAAGCAAATCATTACGGCTTTAATTGCTATGATTTTTTGCGCTGCGGCTGCTGTAGCTGAAAGTGCAAATATTACAGTATTCAGGCCTGCTGTCAACACGCGCGATAAGAATGACGTTATGGTTCGTGCAGCAGCTGAGTACACAAAGCAGACCGGCGGTAAGGTAAAGTTCATTCAGTCGGACTGGAATAACTGGCAGACAAAAATATTGACAAACCTTGCAGCCGGTGAACCTATTGATGTAATTTTCTGCCGCGATGCAGATTTTCCGAAATTTTATGCAAAGGGCTACATGCAGAGCCTGGACGGCTATGTTGATTTTTCCGTTCCGTATTTGAACAAGGCCGGTATGGATATGGCTTTTAAATATGAAGGCAAGTATTATGCCGCTTCTCATGTAACATCAAACCATCCTTGGATTATCATTTATAATAAAACACTCATGGAAGAGGAAGGCATTGCGGAGAAGGATCAGCCTCTCGCTCTTTATAAAGCCGGTAAATGGAATTTTGATTCTTTAAGAAATCTAGCAGTAAAGCTTACTAAAGATACAACAGGCAGCGGTGTCATTGACCGTTGGGGCTTTGCAAACTGGTGGACGCGCGGTTTTGTATATATGAACGGCAGTTCATTTACTACATCTGATGCAGCCGGCAATATTAAGCTTAACTTTGAAGATCAAAAATTAATGGAAGCCTTAACATATTTGGAAAATGCAAAAAAAGAGGGCTGGTATCTTCAGGATAATAATATTGCCGCGTCCGGTATTCAAACCCGTGTTGTCGCAATGTTCATGGAAAGACAGTACATGGCTTCTACTATTTTAAAAGATACACGCGATGAGCTTGCATATGTTCCGCTTCCTGTCGGACCCGGAAACAAGAACCCTAAACATATTTTTGAAACTGACGGATACGGAATAGGAAACGGTTCGAAAAACCCGACGTATGCAGGCAAGTTTATCGACATCTGCTTAAAAACCTGGTATGACGACGATCTTGCAAACAGAAAGAAGAGCTGGCCTCAAGAGGTTTTAGATCTTTCTGCACAGATGAATAAAGAACCAATGGTGTACCCTGGAATTACAGCAAGCGCAATTGATTCAATGCTCGATGAATTTCTTGGTGAAATTGTATGGACCGGGAATTCTGCTTCAGCTGCAATTGCCGGATACACTGCCAAGGCAGAAAGCCTCATAATTGAAGCAAACAAGCCTATGGAAAAACCTGTCAGATTAAACTTTAAAACCATCAGTGAAGATTTTGAGAAAAAAGGTGCAGAAAAGGCATTTACAATCTTCAAGCCTGAAAACAAGAGTGTTAAAGTTTCCATTGTCTCAGGCAAGGAAGCAATAAAGGGTAAATCATTAAAAATAAGCATGAATAGTGCTGTTGACGGTGAATATGTAGATGCATTAATTACTAATCCTGAACTATTTGGAATAGTAGGGTGGCGTGACTATAAGGTCAGTTTTGATGTTAAAATACTCGGCAAGCCCGAAGCAGATGCCTATGTTTATTTAGAGGCATATAAAGATGATCTTAATAAATGGGGCTGGATGACAAAGAGTCTTACAGAATCAGGAACTGTCTACACCGTAACAGGTTATATTAATGAAGTGAATATGAACGGCAAGTTTGGTGTAAAAATCGGCGGTCACAATATAACAGATATT
>JAKJFV010000122.1 GCA_022704725.1 Spirochaetota bacterium | reverse complement strand
GAATTCATATTGACCCTTATTGATGACGCCGACTGTGGCCTTCCCGTCAGCATTGTTAACAGAAAGAGATTTAACATTGCCGTTAAAATATTCATTTAAAGTAATCATAATTCGTCGAGTATATAAATTGCGTGGTTTACTGTCAATTACAGATACAAATTACAGTATGTATGCAGAAAAACCTGAATTTTGACTGAGTATAGACAAAATATGCAAAAAATAGGATAATTCTGCATATTTATTAATTTTGAGGTTACCAATGTCTACAACCTATGTTCCAAAAAACTACACATCTAGTTTATCAGTTAAAGAGACTGAACCGTTAAGGATTTTTTCCAGCTTGCATTATCAACAGAGCTTAATCTGACGCGCGTCACAGCTCCTCTTTTTGTTCAGCAGGGAACAGGTTTAAATGACGACTTGAACGGCGTAGAGCGGGCTGTTAGTTTTCCCGTAAAAGATTTGAATGAAACAAGACTCGAAATAGTTCATTCTCTTGCAAAATGGAAGCGTGTCAAAATTGCAGATCTCGGTTTATCAGCCGGTTTTGGTATTTATACCGACATGAATGCAATCCGCGCAGATGAGGATCTTGATAACATTCATTCTCTCTATGTTGATCAGTGGGATTGGGAAATGGTTATAGCAGACGAAGACCGTACCATAGATTATCTTAAAGATATTGTTAAAAAAATATACCGCTGTATGAAAAGACTGGAGTTTTTCCTTTATGACAGGTATCCATCTCTGCTTCCCTCTCTGCCGGATAACATCACATTCCTCTATGCAGAAGATCTGCTCAATGAGTATCCTAAGTTATCAGCTAAGGAAAGAGAAAATAAGGCGGCAGAAAAATATGGCGCTGTTTTCATAATAGGAATCGGCGGAAAACTTGCAGACGGTTCTATTCATGACGGCCGCGCTCCGGACTACGATGACTGGATCAGTGAAACCGATGCATCTCACAGAGGGCTTAACGGCGATCTTCTTGTCTGGAACCCAATTCTCGGCAATGCTTTTGAGATTTCGTCGATGGGAATCCGTGTTTCTCCGGAATCTTTAAAACGGCAGCTCGAGGAAAGGGGCTGTCAGGAGAGGGCTTCTCTGTATTTTCATAAGCGCCTGCTTAACGGAGAATTAACTCCTTCAATCGGCGGCGGCATAGGACAATCGCGTTTATGTATGTACTTCTTACGGAAGGCTCACATCGGTGAGACTCAGGTAAGCACCTGGCCTCACGATATGCTCCAGATCTGTAAAAAAGCAGGTATTAATCTTCTGTGACGGAATACCATTTTTCTTCTTCTGAACTTGAAACAGGACTCGGAACATTCAGTGAAAAGGGCATAACTACAATTTCTGTAAGGGATCCGTCAATCACTGCTAATAAAGACCGTTTTCTCCGCTTCATTAAGATGGTCCAAAAAAAAGAAAACTCTGTTTTATTTGATTTTTACCTTGATTACTCATTTCTTGATAAAGCTGTTGTTTCTGCATTAAGCTCAATCTACTCTTCTGTACTTCTTCCTCTTTCTATGTCCGACAAAAAATCTTTTTCAAAGAAAATAATACTATTAAACGATGCAGGTCTTGTTTTTGGTTTTGATATTGTTCTTAACAGTGAAATAAACTGCACCTCATTCAAGGCTTTTCGCGATCTTCTTGATTTTTCAATATCTTTGTTTCCTAATCACCTTTTTATTGACGATTCAGCACTTACACAAACTGCGCTCCTTTCAAAAACTGATATTGCCTCTATTAAAAGGACGGTTTTCGCCTGCGATGTCTTTTATTCTTCGGGACGCGCAGTACCGTGGTTTTCGGCTGTGCTTTTTCCTCTGCGTATTAAACCCTCCTTTTTTTTCCTGGATTTTGCAGAATGGCAGGACTGTAATAATTGTTCTGCGGAATCCGGTTTTAATCCTGAAAAAGCTGAGCACAAAGAAATTGAAATTATGCAGACAGTGTTTTTAAAACTTAAATATGAGGAAAAAAAACTTCAACATTTGTTTACCCCGGCCTATGATCTGCTGCGTCTTCACGGTGCATTTTCAAGAGCGGTAAGTGAAGGCGAATCCTGTAGTTTAGATCTGTCCTATCATCCTGACGATATACTTTCTCCTTCTGCTATGGATTTGGTGCGCTTTTGTGAAGAGGTTTGTATGGAGCCCTGCCGTGTTGCGGTCTTTATAACCGATGAAGGACCCGATTATACAGCAGAAACCTGAAAAAAATCTTAAATAGACAGAAAAAAGTCTTTTTTTCTTGACCATCAATTTTTCCCTTAGTATTTTATACTTGTAATAACAATAAAAAATACAGGAAATGTGCATGAAAGGTACAGACAAGAAAGCTAAAGAGCAGCAGGGTGCAGAAAAGGAAGCTTGCTGCACAGAAGAAGAAGTACAAGAGGTTGAAAAAAATCAATCGTCTGAAGCTTCTGAGAACATGAAAACTGATGAAGAAGCTGGTCAAAGCGAAGAAAAAACACCTCAGGATATTATCATCGAACTGCAGAAAGAAAACACTGAGCTCAAAGATCAGTATCTAAGAAAACTTGCAGATTTTGATAATTATCGAAAACGCATGATTAAAGAGAAGCAGGATGCGATTGATTATGCCAATACAAACCTTCTCAAAGATCTGATTTCAACACTGGATGATTTTGACCGTGCATTGGGAAGCGTAACTCAGTCTGATGGTACGGAAGAAATAAACCCTGTTGTACAGGGTATTACAATGATTAACAAGCAGATGAGAGCTATGCTCGAGTCAAAATACAACCTTGTAGCCTACTGCGAAAAGGGCGACGCTTTTGATCATGATAAGCATGAAGCCATTGCTACGAATCAAGCAGCCGTTGCGGAGCCTGTTTGTGCAGAAGTATACTTGAAAGGTTATATGCTTAAGGACCGGGTTGTAAGACCTGCAAAAGTTATGGTGCATATGCCGGACGGATCAGTTTCCGCCGACTAAAAAATAATATAAACGGCATAGGTGCCGTTTCAGGATAGGAGAAATAGTATGGGAAAAATTATTGGAATTGACTTAGGTACAACAAACTCTTGTGTTTCTGTTATGGAAGGCGGAGAACCTGTTGTTATTCAGAATGCAGAAGGCGGAAGAACTACTCCTTCAATTGTTGGTTTTACTTCTAAAGGTGAACGTATTGTTGGTCAGCCTGCAAAAAACCAAATGATTACCAACCCTGAAAACACTGTTTATTCAATTAAACGTTTTATTGGACACAGGTTTAACGAATTAACCGGTGAAGCAAAGATGGTTCCCTATAAGGTAGAGCCTTATGGAAATGACGATATCCGCATCAATATAGACGGAAAGCAGTATTCCTCACAGGAAATATCAGCATTTATTCTTCAAAAAATGAAGAAAACTGCGGAAGATTATCTTGGTGAAGAAGTAACAGAGGCTGTTATTACCGTTCCTGCATATTTTAATGATGCACAACGCCAGGCTACAAAAGATGCCGGACGCATTGCAGGTCTTGATGTAAAGAGAATTATTAATGAGCCGACTGCCGCATCTTTAGCATACGGTTTTAATAAAGATCAGAAAAATGAAAAAATGATCGCCGTATACGATCTTGGAGGCGGAACTTTTGATATATCAATTCTTGAACTCGGCGACGGTGTTTTTGAAGTAAAGTCCACCAATGGCGACACTCACTTAGGCGGTGACGATTTTGACCGCAAGATAATTAACTGGCTTGTCAGCGAGTTTAAATCTGATACCGGAATCGATCTTTCACAGGACAGAATGGCTTTGCAGCGTTTAAGAGAAGCAGCAGAAAAAGCTAAGATTGAGCTTTCAAATGTTACAAATGCAGAAATTAATCTTCCCTTTATTACTGCAGACGCAAGCGGACCTAAGCACCTTCAAAAATCGTTAAGCCGTGCAAAATTTGAACAGATGTGCGATGATCTTTTTGAAAGAACAAAGGAACCCTGCCGCAAAGCACTTAAAGACGCAGGTGTTACCATAGATCAGATTGATGAGGTTGTACTTGTCGGCGGTTCCACCCGCATGCCTAAGGTTTTACAGGTAGTTAAAGAATTATTCGGAAAAGAAGGATCAAAGGGTGTTAACCCTGATGAGGCTGTAGCTGTAGGGGCTGCTATTCAGGGCGGTATTCTCGGCGGCGATGTTAAAGACGTTCTTCTTCTTGATGTTACACCTCTTTCACTTGGAATTGAGACAATGGGAGCTGTTTTTACAAAGCTCATTCCCCGCAATACTACTATTCCTACGAAGAAGAGCCAGATATTTTCAACAGCTGCCGACGGCCAGACTGCAGTATCTATACATGTTCTTCAGGGTGAACGCGAGATGGCTTCGCAGAACAGAACCCTTGGAAGGTTTGATCTTGTCGGTATTCCTGCAGCACCCCGCGGTGTTCCGCAGATTGAAGTTACCTTCGACATCGATGCAAACGGTATTGTTCACGTTTCTGCAAAAGATCTTGGAACCGGTAAAGAACAGCACATCCGAATTGAGTCTTCAAGCGGCTTGAGTGAATCGGAAATTGACCGCATGGTTAAAGAAGCAGAAGCCAATGCTGCAGCCGATAAAAAAGAACGTGAAAGAGTAGAGATCCGCAATGAGGGTGATTCTCTTCTTTATGCTACAGAAAAGAGTATGAAGGAATTAGGCGAAAAGGTAGCTCCTGCAGATAAGCAGAAAATCGAGGAAGCCTCAGCCGCCTTAAAGCAGGCCTTAACCGGTGATGACATTGATCTTATTAAGGCAAAAACAGAAGAACTGAAACAGGCTTCCTATAAAATTGCCGAAGAGGTTTACAAGCAGCAGCAGGCTGCAGGACCTCAAGGTGCTGCCGGTTCTGAAGGCGCAGGTCCTCAGGGTAAAGCATCGGCCGGACCTGGTCCGGAAAAAGGTACAGCAGACGATGTTGACTACGAAGTAGTCGATGACGACAAATAAGCTGCCTCATTAAATATAACATAGAAGTTTTTACTTCTATGTTATATTCTTACCTTCGCTCATTGAGACGAAGGTCTTTTTTATGATATAGTACAGAGCTTTAATAAAAATTGATAATTGTTAAAGCATTAATTGAAAATTTTTCTTACCGGAAGGTTGTTACATGGCAAAACGAGATTACTATGAAGTGCTAGGCGTGCAGAAAGGCGCCTCCAAGGATGAAATTAAAAAAGGCTACAGAAAACTTGCCGTTCAATATCATCCTGATAAAAATCCCGGTAACAAAGAAGCAGAAGATAAATTTAAAGAAGCTACAGAAGCATATGAAGTTCTGTCCGATGAACAAAAGCGGCAGATGTATGATCAATACGGATTTGCCGGTCTTGAAGGAATGGGCGGCGGCGGAAGCGGTGATTATTCAAGCGTTTTCCGTGATTTTGAAGATATTTTCGGCGACTTTTCGGGCGTATTTGAAAACTTCTTCGGCGGCGGATCCAGGAGATCTTCCGGAGGTCAGCGCTCAAACCAGGGTGCCAGTCTTCGGTATGATTTAGAAATTTCGTTTCAAGATGCTGTTTATGGTACTAAATCAGAAATATCCTTTCAACACAGTGAACAGTGCGATTCCTGCGGCGGTTCCGGCGGCTCTGAAGGTGCAAAACGCAAAACCTGCCCTTCTTGTCAGGGTG
>JAKJFV010000121.1 GCA_022704725.1 Spirochaetota bacterium | reverse complement strand
ATCATTTTTAGCAAATAAGTCAGAGGCAACAACCAATTTTGATCCGTCAGGTAAATTTATTGCACCGCTTTCTATTTGAACAATACGGCCGTCATCAAAAACGCCTTCCAGTGTGTCAATATTAAAAAGAAGGGATTGAGAAGTCATGCTTTCAGATATAGAATTGCCGGAATACTGATCGAGAACAACATTACCCTCTGCATATACCATTTTGCGTTCCCGATTATAATTAATAAGATCTGCTTTAATACTTGTTTTAGTATCGCCGGAGACAACTGATAATACAACACCGCCTTTTAAAACTATGAGTTCTGTATCTGTTTCCGGATCTTTTGTATATTCTGTTTTTTGTGCGCTTTCTATAGTAACAGTACTGGTTTTTGATGTCTTAGCTGCTGGTTTCTCACCGGGAGTATTTGCTTCCCCCGTGTTTTGAGCCGTCATGAGAAAGGATACTAAAAGAGCAAAGCCCAGCACACAGATACACTTCTTCATCTAGTTCATCCGGTCCAGCATTTCTTTTATAAATTTTCCCGTATGACTTTTTTTACACTGGGCAACCTCTTCAGGCGTACCCTGGGTGATTATTTCGCCACCTCTAAAACCGCCTTCCGGTCCCAGATCTATGACATAATCGGCCTGTAAAATGACATCAAGATTATGTTCAATCATTACTACACTGTTTCCCTGATCTACAAGCCTTTGTATTACTTCCATGAGCTGCTTAACATCGGCAAAGTGAAGACCTGTAGTAGGCTCATCTAAAATATACAGGGTTTTTCCGGTAGAACGGCGTGCAAGTTCATTAGCAAGCTTTACACGCTGAGCCTCGCCCCCGGACAATGTTAATGCAGACTGACCGAGCTTTATGTAGCCGAGGCCTACAGATAACAGGGTCTCCATTTTTCGGGCAATATGAGGAATATGGATAAAGAAGTCCGCTGCCTCTTCGATGGTCATGTCGAGAACATCGTGAATATTTTTACCCTTATAGCGTACATCAAGTGTTTCCTGGTTAAACCGTTTACCGTGACAAACCTCACAGTTAATATATACATCTGATAAAAAATTCATTTCTATGGTGATAGTACCTGCACCCTGACAGTTTTCACACCGGCCGCCCTTTACATTAAAACTAAACCTGCCGGGCTTGTAGCCGCGGGCCTTTGCTTCGGGCAGACTCGCATACAGATCCCGTATGCCGTTAAATACACCAACATAGGTTGCAGGATTTGAACGCGGAGTACGGCCTATGGCACTTTGATCAATATTGATAACCTTATCAATATGTTCTAAGCCGGTAATGTCTTTATAGGCACCAACAGGATGAGAAGATCTCATTGTTTTATTTGAGGCTGCAGGATAAAAGACATCGCTTACCAGGGTCGATTTTCCTGAACCGGATACACCTGTTATACAGGTAAACTTTCCAAGGGGAATAGAAACAGAAATATTTTTTAAATTATGCTCTGTTATACCGGTTATTTCTATGTGATGTCCGTTCCCTTCCCGTCTTTTTTCCGGCACATTCATTTTTAAATTTCCGGCCAAATACTGTCCGGTAAGACTTTTTTTTGCAAGCATAACCTGTTCCGGCGTGCCGCTTGCAACAATATGTCCGCCGTGAACTCCGGCGCCGGGACCAAGATCTACAATCCAGTCTGCGGTCCGCAAGGTCTGTTCATCGTGCTCTACAACAATGAGCGTATTTCCAATATCCCTAAGATAGGTTAAGGTATCGATCAAACGCTGATTATCTCTTTGGTGAAGCCCGATAGAAGGCTCATCGAGTATGTATAAGACGCCGACGAGACTTGAACCGATCTGCGTTGCAAGTCTAATGCGCTGAGCCTCTCCTCCCGAAAGAGTTGCAGCCTGGCGTTCGAGGGTTAAATAATCCAAACCGACATTCTGTAAAAAAGAAAGACGATTTTTAATTTCTTTTTCGATCTGGACTGCTATCTGCTTCTCTGTTTCTGTGAGCTTCACCTCATTAAAAAACTTTATTGAGTCGCTTACAGAAAAACAGGATATTTCATAAATATTTTTATTATTAATCGTTACCGCTAGAGCCTCGGGCTTTAACCTCATTCCCTTACAGGATTCACAGGGACGGTGAGCCATAAAGCGTTCTAGGTTTTCTTTTTGACCATCTGAAAAAGTCTCGTTGTACCGGCGCTTCAAGTCGCTGTAAATGCCGTTCCACGGCTGATTATACGTAAATTGACCGGAACCGTCAGCCTTAACATATTTAAACTGAATGTTCTCTTTTGTTCCGTTCATTATTGCGTCTAGATGAGCTTTCTTAAGCTTATTCACAGGAGTATCAAGTGAAAAACCGAGGTTTTTTGCAAGACTTTCAAAACGGGAATGATTCCATGCAGAATCGGGATTGTAAGGTAAAAAAGCGCCCTCATTAAAAGACAGAGAAGGATCGGGGACAATGAGAGAGAAATCAAATTCCATCTTTTCGCCAAGCCCGGTACATTCCGGACAGGCGCCGAAGGGATTGTTAAAAGAAAACAAGCGGGGCTGCATTTCCGGAAATGAAATTCCACAGTCGGGACAGGCATTTTTCTGTGAGAAAAAAACCTCGGAATGTTCGCGAAGAATCACGATGAGTCCGTTGGAAATATTTAAAGCAGTTTCTACAGAATCTGCAAGACGCTTGCGGACATCGGGGGATAATTTAATACGGTCAATAACAAGTTCGATTGTATGCTTTTTCTGTTTGTCCAGCTTTATTGTATCATCAATTTCGACAATTATTCCATCAATTCGTGCTCTAAGGAAACTGTCTTTTTTAGCATCGTCCAGAATTTTCTGATGTTCGCCTTTTTTACCGCGAACAATGGGTGAAAGGATTTGGATTTTTTCCCCTTCATCCCAGCTCATAATGGTGTCAATAATTTGATCAATACTTTGTTCTTTAATTTCCTTGCCGCACTCGGGACAATGAGGCTTACCTATACGCGCAAAAAGAAGACGGTAGTAATCGAAAATTTCTGTAACAGTACCGACCGTAGAACGGGGATTTTTATGAGTAGTCTTCTGCTCAATTGATATTGCAGGCGATAAGCCTTCGATTAAATCTAAATCCGGCTTATCCATGCGGCCCAAAAACTGGCGCGCATAAGCAGATAAGCTTTCTACGTACCTTCTCTGCCCTTCTGCAAAGATAGTATCAAAGGCTAAAGAACTTTTTCCCGAACCTGAAAGACCCGAGATAACGACAAGCTTATTGCGGGGAATTTCAATATCAATATTTTTTAAATTATGTTCACGTGCTCCCCGGACAATGAGCTTGTCATCAGTCTGAGGGAGGTGTATGTCTTTTATCATAGAAATAATTCACTCCAGCGGTCGCATTTTTTGAGCTCGCATAATTCATTTACAAGAGCTTTTTTCTTAGGATAGTAAAATACCATATGCATCATCCATGAAAATATGAGGACTGCAGAAGGTATTAAAAACCAGGGGAATCCCATTGATGTAATATAATTGATATAGAATAGTAAAAATGAAACGCTGAATGCAGAACAGGAATGCTGCACCATTTCGGAACGCTGCCTGGTAATTTTTAGATAGGCAGAATACTCCGATTCTGAAAGCGGTGTTATTCTGGACAGTTCTTTCATTTTTCTTTTAGCAAGAACCAGATCAAAGAAATTAGCAATAATGCCTATACCCCATGCAAAGGTAATAATACCGGCCCATGGGAAAAAATGATCACTGGTCAATACCGCATTCATCTTCATCATTCTTTCTTCCGGGTTAAAATCAAATTCCAGGACACCCTTGTCGAGATGGTCTTTAATTGCATCCTGATTGTTAAAGGCTGCAAAGTTTAAAAACCATAATAGTAGATTAATAAATATAAATGTCAACAAATGTGCTATAAAACCCGTCATTGCCTTTGAAAAAGATGAACGTGATTTTTTTATCATCTTGTCAAAATCCCATTCACCCGGTGAAGCTTTTTGTTTTCTTAAATTAGAATAATCTTTATGAAAAGAATCCCAATCATGATGCGTTTTTGACTGGGAAAAATCTGTTGTAATAATTTTTATTTCCGGTTTAAATTTTGATTCACTTTCTTCCTTCTTTTTTGCAAACCGGCTTGAATAATCAGATTCTGAGGAATTATTTTTTGAAGGCTTCGATTTGTCGCCTTCAAGCTTCTCAAAAAATTCATTTATCTTTTTTCCTGCCGCATTTGCAATAGTTTCTATGGCATGACCAAGCTCATCAACAGCATCCTCAACACCTTCATTTTCAGAAGGTTTATCTGACTGTGCTGATGACTCTTTTCCGGATTCATTTACCGGATCATTTTCTTCCATGTTTGAACTTGAAAGTGATTCACTACGGCTGCCTGCAGCATCCCCATTTTCGGTGTGCTGTTTTGCAGAATTCTTTAATGCCTCATTTTTTTCATCCACTTCTATTGGATCAAGGAGAATTTTACGGTTACGGCTTGTTTTTTCTTTATCGAATTCGGTATTTTTTGTCTCGATTTCATAGGCATGAATCTCTTTGGCAATATTCTTGAGTGAAACACGGCCGAGTTTTTCTGCATGAAAGTCGATCTTATTTAAAACCTGATTAAAAACATCCTGGGAAAAACAGATACAGCCCGGTTTTGCAAAAGACTGGAGACGGGCCGCAATATTAATGCCCTCGCCGAAGGCGTCTTTTTCATAAAAGTAAATATCACCCAGATGAAGACCAATGCGGATAAGCAGCTTGTATCCGTCTGCAGTCTGATTATATTCAAAGAGCTTTTCCTGAATTTCGATAGCACACTGCAAAGCTTCTACTGTGTTGCGAAAATCCACCATGTAGGCATCGCCGATGGTTTTGATCACCTTGCCGTGAAAAAGAGAAACGGCTTTTTCAATTATCTTATTATGAATGTCGAGAATACGAAGCGTTTCTGCCTCATTTTCGCCCATCATCTTTGAAAAACCGACGATATCAGTATACAAAATTGCAGCTAATCGATAATCCTTCTGTTCCATTTGCTAATAATACAGCCTTATAAAGAAAAAAACAAGTAAATTTGAGTAATACTAAACACTTGTATTGTGTTTTTAATGAACGCCGGACTTCCAGCTATTGTACCATCCGCACAATAACGGCAGGAATTCCGCACTGGCTTTTTGGTGCCCCTCGTCGGCCGGATGGTCATCACCGCCGGAATGATAATACAGTTCATCGGGATGAAAAGGATCCTTCGGATGGTCCGATACAGTGTTTTCTTCCTTTCCATCACTGTTTACATAGTGATGGTTATTGGGGTCGGTAAGAACATTGTAGTAGTTAAAGGCATAGACGTTATTATAGGAATAAGAAGCAAGCCATCCCGTGGTTCTGTCCACCAGCCACTGGGATAATTCACGGGTAAGCTCAGCACTATCAATAGAAATCTCTGGAGGCGGTATAACCAGAACAAACATTTTGTCCCGATGCGCTGAGAAATATGCCAAAAGATCAGTGTAGATTTCTTTCTCATCATCGATTGAGTCCCCGACCTCACTTGAGGGGTAACATGATTTAAACATAATAATACTATTTTCACCCGCGGGTTGAGTAATGGTATTTGTATAATCAAAATTGCTGTTATTAGCATACACATAGGGCATTTTTTGATCGTTAAACCACATTGACCAGTTGCCTGTGTCGGTATGGT
>JAKJFV010000120.1:5477-5723 GCA_022704725.1 Spirochaetota bacterium | reverse complement strand
TCTATGCCGCAAATTAATTGCTTCATTATTTTACAGCCTGCTTTATAGAAAAATATGATGTGTCAATACTGAATCCGGCCTGAGCTGCAGCAAGGACATAGTAAAGTTTTTTTTCTTCAAAATATGAAGTCACGTTTGGTCTGTCCGATTCATAATCCACCGACACCCCTATAAGCTCTCCGCTGCCGGTGAAAATACATACAACTGCATTATCACGGATAAAAAGCCCGTTCTCATCCGTAAGGC
>JAKJFV010000120.1:0-5434 GCA_022704725.1 Spirochaetota bacterium | reverse complement strand
GGGGGCGCCTAAAACCGGATCCTCTGTAAAGCCCGCCCAGTTTTTAATAATACTTACCATATGTTCTAAGGCTTTGTCATCCGGTGTAAAAATACTGCTTGATACAGACAGAGATGCAGATGCAGGTGCTTCAATGTGAGCATCTGAAAATGCAAAAGCATATATCTTTCCGTCCCGGCCTAAGACAGTATAGAGAGGAACCCTTATTTCTTGCACAGAGTCATCTGTCCCGGCTGCCTGAACTGCCTGATTCACAGCGGAAGCCTTATTATCCGGGAAAAAAGGAACATACTGACCGGAAGAGGCAGTACCTGTTAAGACATTAACCATAATAAGAGACGGAGAAGCATCAATAAAAACAATGCAGTCCTGAAACAAACAGGGTCTTGTCAGAATCGGGTATTCGGTATGCAGGGTCCATGAGCTCACCGATTCATCATACCCGTCATATAAAGGATCAAGTCGCTGCAGCATTCCTGTAACAGTCAGGGTTTTATGATCAGATGAAATTTGTATTGCAATATCTGATTCTGTTGTTTCATACTCTAAAGATCGTAAATTATAACTGTTCAGGTCATGAGAGCCTGTCATTTCACCAAAAAAGAAAGGTGTTTTATGGAGAACAGAACCTGCATCTACCCTTATTCGAGAGATCTCTTTAACTTCTATTTCCTCAATAACGGGCTCACTTTTTACATCGATAAAACGTGAAATAACATTATCTATAAATTCATTTAATACCTTATACCGTTCCATTTTATATAAACCGAGAATAAGGGTTAAGGTCATAACTAAAAGAAGAAGGATAATCAGCATTACAGTTAAAAAGGACGATGCTCGTTTTTTTGCCATTATAGACCTCCTTTTGAAGGTAATGCTGATAAAAGCCTGTTAATTCTCTCGGCGTAAAGCGGTGCGGCACCTGCATAAACAAGTGATTCACACAGAGAATAAATTTGCTTTTGCGACAGACAGCTTACATAAAAAGGATCTTCATTAATCGATAATATCGACTGGAACCCCTCTGCATTGAAAAATAAATCTATAGGAAATCCGTAAAGCATGGAGTTTCGTTCCAGTTCGGACAATAAGCCTGAGGCCGCATACACTTGAGCAGCAAAGGCGTTATACCTGTCCATACCGGTTTTCTTGTAAACAAAATTATATAATTGCCCGGGAAATACTTTTAAATTTTGCGATGATTTGTCATAAAAAATGGTCCGCACGTCTCTTTCTTCAAGATTTAAATAAGACGAGCAGGATCTGGTAAATGAATCAAGAAGGCTTCCATAGCGCCCGTCATATAAAATAAGGTAGACAAAGCAGGGATTGTTTAAAATACGGTAAAATGCTTCCTGTGTAAGTAAAAAGGCGCTTGTACTTTGGTTTGATAAACGGTATTTCTCAAATCTTTGATTCAAACCTTCTACTGCCGAGTAGCTTTCATAGAGTTTTATAAGACTTTTGTCTTTCGAAACAGACTCGCTTATAGTAAATGATACGTCGTCTTCTTGAAAATCAAATACCTGTGTTTCATTAACATTGATGTATGGTTTTGTCTTTTGTGCAAGAAATGAAAAAAGGCGGAGTGCATACACTGACTGCGGCTGAATTTCCTGGGAATTTAGAAAACTCACAAAGGAGGTAACCGCATCGTCCATCGATTGAGAATAATTTTTGCAGTAATGGCGGGCGAACATCGTATAAAACAGAATCTCGCTGACAATATAAGACTGCTTATCTGCTGTGTATGATTCAATTCCGGTAAACTGTACAAAACTCCGCTCATATTGCTCAAGTGAAGAAATTTCGCCCGAGCTGTAATATAAATTCCATAAGGTTTTAAGATCTTCTGCTTCCTGCGGAATAAGAGGAATGTCATTAACTTCTTTTATCTGTACGTCGCCGTATGACGAGGATGCAAGCAGAAAAAAAAACAATACGGCCGTAACTAGCGCTCTTTTATTCATCTTTGTTAAAATCCTGTTAATGTGTTGTTACTATAGGCTTTTTGAACACTTGTGTAATCAGACCACACCGGTTCAACTGTTTTTTTGGATGAACCGGCAGAAACCTTTACAGGAGAAAGCCCCGAAAAAGAAAAAGTATTATTAGTAATATAATACATAGAAGAAGAAACCTCCGCAACACGCCCTAAATCGGCCTTTACTATTATAGACGAAGAATCCATTATTAATGAGCCCTTAGAAGCAGAAAAGGCTACAGCAGTAGGAGCTATAACAGAAACACTCGACGAAATGCACCCGATTATTGACCCGACAGAGGTTATACCGGAAGCATACGACAGAGCCTGTATTGTTAATGCAGTTTCTTTAAGACGGACTGTGCTGTTATAAGACTGCATGAGGGATGCATTGCGGAATGCTGAATAAATGACATCTACATTATCAAGATACAGGGAGGCATTTTCTATAAAAAACAAGCGCCTTTGATAAATCGAATCTTCCCGGTTCTTGATTTCATCTGTATTTTGCTGCTCTAATATACAGCCCGATATTGATACTGCAGCATCTTGTATAGTTATGGAGCTTTCCGGAGCAAATTGAATATGCGCCCCGTCTATACCCAAAATATCGCAATCCTTTGTAAAAGCAAGGGAAGGAACATCACGAAAATTACCGGTAATATGAAGCCGTGCATAATCTTTTTGATTTAAAACTTTCACAACATCTTCCATCTCTGTAAAAGGCCGGGCAGGACTTCCGTCGCTCACATAATCAGCTGTTATTGAAGAATTAACATAATAATTGTATCCGTCAACAACGACAGAAAACGATTCATGTTCGCTTACATTGCCGGAGCTATCCTGTGCGTAAGCATGGAGAGCATACAGAACTGCCCCTCCCTTATTTTCACTTAAGATAAAGGTTGCGTTTTTATATAATGTATACTCTTTTAAATTTCCATTTCCATTTGTCTGTAAAGCACTAATCTCAAGATCGGAAAACCCGAAATTTGAGATTTTAGGTTCAGACACTGCGTAATATATTTGTTCATCGCTTTTTATTTGTACCGTTACGGCATCACGTGCATAAAAAGATTTTGATGTTGAGTTAAATTCCGGTTTTTGAGGCGGCTGCTTGTCTATTAAAACACTCGCGGAGAGTACACCCTGCCGGATGCCCTTGAAATATACTTCTACAGTTAAAACAGTACTTAGATGCTCGCCGTAAATGCCGTCAGCATACCAGGAGCTTGCTGGACTGGAAATTTTATCAGCTGATTTTTTAAAAGTGAATGCAGAATTAGAGACGCTCAATTTAAGGGGCGAAGAGCCCTTTGTCTGGTTAACTACTAACGAGGGTTTTGCAGGAAGAATAAAACTGCGGGCTTTTGCGTCGTCTTCTATCTCATACTTCCATAAAATACTGTGGTCAATGCTGCGGTCAAGCTTAATTGTCCCGCTGCCCTCTGTCCATGAACTGCCGTCTAAGGAGAAAAGGACAGAATCTGCACCGCTTACGGTGAAGTCGGTCCAATTGGAGCAGTTGATGGTAAAAGGAAAAGTTTCCTGTGTTTCATTTGCCAAAGCCGCAGCTTCCTTTTCTGATTCAAGCCGAAGCATAACACGGTAATAGGAGGAAAAATCCTGAATGACAAGAGGAATATACCGTTCAACAGCATTAGGAACTTCCAAAGACAAGGTTCTGCCGCTTATGTAGGGAGTCTGAGAGTCTCCAATACAGTATTTTACTGTTGACGGCAGCGGCATAGGCAATGTAGATGAAAGCGGAACAAAGGCTCCCTTTAAGGCGCGAAGATAAAACTCCTCATCTGAGGGGCGCAAAGTTACGGTGTACTCAATTTTTTGTTCGGTACTGCTGTTGTCGTTTAAAACGGCCGCAACCCTTAGAACAATGGGTCCTTCTTTTTCTATGAGTACCGGACCGTCATAGGCAAACCCGGAATAAAGAGGATCATCACCGGTAAAGGAATAAAAAGCAACAGCATCCTCCGGAACATCAAGTATAAGACTTTGATAATTTGACCATGTACCCGGAGCTGGACTAATAATTTTTATTGAACGGTCAGAATCTGTACGTATACCGGCTGCAAGAGAAAAAGCAAAAAGAGTAATAAAACTTAAACATACAGTACAGATTATCCGTTTAATTATCATTACGCCTTCTTTAATATACTTCCTAAAACATTGCGGAGCTCAGGATCATTTTTATAATAATGCTCTTCAAGCTCCTCGTCGGAAAGACCGACTAATTCATGACTTAAGTAATGAATCCAGCGGTCTTCTTCCGGTGAATTAATCTCGAATTTCCGGCACCAATAATCGGGCTGAATAGGAAGCTGTTCTTCGTGAAACGAAAAGTACTTATAATCGTGAACAGCAACCTTAATATCTTTTCGGGGAATACCCTTTTCAAGTAAAATTTCTACAAGATGATTTATTGTTTTTCCTGTGTCGAAAATGTCATCTACGAGCAGAATTTTATCGCCGGGACGCAGATGTTCAGGAGAATACGTCCAGCCGTCTACCATTACCCGGTCTCTTTGACGGATATCGGAATATGAGCGGGCTACCACGGCTGCATAAAGTACCGGATGAATATCTTTACGTGCAATCTTAAAATACTCGCTTACAACATTTGCCACATAGGCGCCGCCCCGGAGCGATACATAAATAACATCAGGAATAAAGCCGTCCAGATGAATCCGGTGGGCCATTTTTAACGAATTGTTTCGTATTTTGTCATAGGGTAAAAATTCTTTGTACATACAATCCTCTGTAGGGTAAATAATACCCTATAAAGGCTTTGTGTACAAGTATTTTATTCAACCTGACCGCGCAGAGCATCTGCAATTTCTTTCCAGACAATCTTGTCTTTCTCGGGCAAAGAAGCAAACTGCTCCTGTTTACCCCATGCAGAATAATCAATAAAACGTGCTGTTCTTTCACGAAGAGAAGTAAATTTTCCCTCCTGAAAAGACGAAATCCACCTGGGAACCCTCGTCAGCTTTACCATGAGAGCATAGTGAGGCACACATAAGCCGTCCGATTGAGTAATGAATGTTCTCATTTCTTCATCTGAGGCGGCATCTTCCTTATGAGACTCTGCAATAAAGGTTAAAAATTCTTTTTCGATTCTGTGTTTTTCTGCACAGGCAGGGCAAATTTGCTTATATTTTCTCATCTTTTTCTTTTTAAAGTCCAGTAAATAATCATCGAGGGTCCCCATGCCTAAAATGGCAACTGCAAGCCCGTCGCGGTACGATAACAGAATTTTTGAGTGATCTAGGCAGAATCCTCCTGCTTCACGGTACTGAGCCCTGAACGTTCTGTCTGATATATGCTCAAAAAGCATGCCGTCGATGTACCGGGTAATCCGCTCATTTATGAGGGTACATAAGGGGCATCCCGGTTTTTCGCATGCTTTTTGAAGTGCAAAATAATTTACGT